>JBBRTN010000329.1:0-3286 GCA_038244395.1 Ignavibacteria bacterium | reverse complement strand
CAGTATGTCACATCCATTGTTTCCATAGTTTCAGAATAAATCCCGCATACTCTTTTAATTTCCTCAAAAGTATCATCGGTGGAATTTCCCTCGACAAAAATAATTTCAGTATGCTTTCCCATCGCAGGAGTTCTTAATACAAGCTGCTCTATATTCCCCTTCTCATTTCTTGCAGGAATTATAACGCTGACAGTTTCGGGCTTTTCATTTTTCTCATTGCTCCTTGCAACAATAAACTCGTTCAGGCATAGTCTGTTCATCACAGGAAGATTCGCGACAAACCTGTTTATAAATGCGGAGACCAGCGGAATGTAAAAAGGAATAAGTAAATTTCTCCCTGATTTTATAATATCAAAATTACTCAGGGAGAGCAGATTGGTAATATCATTTATGTCCAGCCAGTTATTCCTCACCTGCGGCATCTTCAGTTTTAAAACTTCAGCCAGGTTAAGCAACGGCAGCCATAAAAAATTAAAATATGTAATTATTACTCTTGTCTCGTCTTTGCATACTTTATGTAATTGCCCGAAAGAATTTTGAACATCATCAAAATATCCGATAGTGTCAGAGATAATTACAAAATCAAATTCTTCAGTCAGGGTAATATTTTCACAGCTCATTTCATAAAACTCAAGATGGGGATAACCGGATTTAGCGGCTTTAATCATACCCGGCGAGATGTCAATACCAACGCCTCTGCCCGGGTTCAGTTTATCAAGAACGTAACCCGTTCCGCAGCCGACTTCAAGTACAGTGCTGCCTTCCGGAATATTGAACTTAAGAAATTCAATGAGCCTGTCATAATAATATTTATTCCGTCTGATCAATTTATCACGGTTACCGGCGAGCGAATTCATCTGTTCAATTACTCTTTGCTCTCTGTTCAAATTAATACTTGATTTTTATAAAAAACAAAATTAAGATTCCCGAATGAGAAAGATAAGGTTATTCATTTATTTGCTTCACCTTTTTATTTCTGCATCACCATATAAACAGTCTCGCCGTTTTCATTACTCAATAATTCTTTTAAATCAGGATTATGAAATCCGAAACTATTTTTTAAGCTTTCAATTACTTTTTCATTTGAATCTGGAAATTTATTTTGAAACAGGACCACATCACCGGGATGAAGTATACTATCCTTTCCCGCCTCATTAAAAGAATAGATTTTATTCTCCCAAAACTCAAAATAAAATCTGTCCGGATAAAGTCTGCTGAGAATTGACTGATACTTGCCCTTCTGGCTGCCCGCCCATTTTGTAGAAAATGCCAGAGCGTATTCTTCCGATGAGCTTCCGTATGAGGCAATTATTTTTGCAGAAGGATAATTTTCGTTTATGAACCGGTTGAGCAGGATTGCCTCGTCTCTTTCCTTCATGCTTAGGTTAAAATTATCGATTATGAGATATACCGAAAATGAAAATATAACAACGGATAACAAAATATAAATATAATTCAAACTTCCGCTTTTTAAACCCGGATAGTATTTTTTATAAAATATATTTACTGTTAAGAATATCGCAGGCACTGTCAGAACTAAAGAAGAAACCATGTAATGATCAGAATAATGCTTAGAGATAATCAGTATCTGTAGTGTCATTGTAATAAAAACTGCAAGCAGCAATTTATATTCCTGCATTATATTTCCCGACTTCATCCTGCGGAATGAAAAAAAAGAGCTTACGATAAAAATTAATATTAATAGATAAACAGACATAAACAGAGTTTCATTTATGAATATTTCTTTGAGATGAATCATAAATGCCGACGAATCAATAATATCCGGATTTCCTGTCCCGTAAATCCCGTCATACAGGAACAGTCTTTTGACCCAGTCCAGGAAATAATTATAATTTGAAAGTGCAGGAGAAACAAAGACCAGGAAGAATAAAACTGTAAATGCCAGGAAAATTAATTTCTTCCTCACCCCCTGTAATAATACAAGTGGAATTATTGTCAGAGGAAAAAAAATTATCTTAGTTGCAATCCCGAATCCGCAAATCAAAGAAAATAATATTACAAAATAATAATTATTCTTTGAAACGGGATAGCCTGAATAAATAAATCTTATCGAAACCGCAATAAAAATCATAATAGCTGGTATCAATAAATTCTCAGCGGAGAGACCAGAAAATTCATACAGAACTGTAAAGGAAATAAACGGGCTTAGCTGAAAAAGCAGACCGATGAAAATATTACCCGTTGTCCGGAAGACGGAATATCCGGTTAAAAAAAGTACAGCTGCATTTATAAATATTAAGACCAGGAAAATTGCATTCAGATAAGACTCGGGATTTTTCAGTACGTCTTCAGAAATGTCTGTGGAGTTGTTGTTTATGAGATGATACGTTTTTATTACAACCGCCCCGATAATCTGAAGTGGTGTTCCGGGATGATCAACATGAGCCGGTGCATGAAGCTGTGCTAAGTTAAGTGAGTTTATGAGGTAAACATATACAGGGTCGTAACGAGTATTTAAGTAGTAAGGTCCGTGATCGGATTTTAATTTATCTGAAGCTAAAAAAAGAATTACGGGTAATATTAATAATAATAAAGAGTGCTGAAGCTTTTTATTTAACTTATTTTTTCTCAAACACAATGAAATGGTTTATTGAAACCGGTATAGGACATGAGCAAGAATAATTTTTAAGTTTTAATTTGTAACTTCATCCATCACTCCCAGCTGCCTGATTAATTCTCTCGCTAAATTTTTTGCCTGTAGTCTGAGTTCCGGAACAAGTTGAATCAAAGTAGAGACTCCGCAAAACCCTCCTCCAATGATTGCAATTGTTGGTGCGTTATTCATAGCCTATTAATTAATGTGAGACGGCAATTTACTCTTTATTTTTATAATTTTAAATTTAGTTCTTTTGACTGAACCGAGATTTTTATTAATTATATTTAAAATATTTTTTCAAATTATTTATGGGTTTCTCAATTATAAACCATGAAGCAGAAGCGAGAAAAATTAAAAGCACAGCCTGAACAGTCAATCTAAAAAACACATTTTGAACGGGAGGTAATTTAATACCGGCATAAATCATCGGTATAAAATTATGAAACAGGTATAGCCCGTAACTTATTTTTCCCAGATACATCAAAATTTTATTTTCAAAAATGATCTTTAGAAAACCTGTAAATCCAATGCTGACCTTTGAGATGAGCAGCATGAATATTACAGATACATTAAGTCTGAAAAGAAAAACACTGATAACGTTCTCCTCGAAGAAAAGAAGAACTGCTATTGAGATTAAATTAATAAAAAGTATTGAAAGCGCATAACTTG
>JBBRTN010000328.1:0-3287 GCA_038244395.1 Ignavibacteria bacterium | reverse complement strand
TGCCGGAAGGAGTAGCCGATAAAGCAGGACTGAAGAACGGAGATTTACTGCTTGCAATAGACGGAAAGAAATTCAAAGACTCCAGAGAAGCGATGGACTTGATTAATTCGGTTAATAATGAAATAATCCCGTATACGATTCTCCGCAACAATGAAATACTCAATGTAAATATAAAATTATATAAACTTTTCAATGTAACCTCACTTATCTTCTTACTTTTAGGATTCGGTTTTCTTGTGAACGGATTTCTTGTCGGGTATTCAAAGCCAAAGGAACTTACCTCACAACTTTTCTTTTTCCTCGGATGCTCTGCAATGTTAGGGTTTTCTGCTTTCGGGACACAGAATGTATTCGGTGAAAAAAGTATTTTATATTTAAATTTTGTTTATGGCCTGATTTTTTTCTATCCTTTGTTTGTCCATTTCTTCCTTACCTATCCCGTCAAATACGAATTCAGAAACCGAAAAAAATTATTAATCACATTATACCTGATTTCAATTGTTCTGCATATTTTATATCAGATATCACAGGGATACAGGATTGAGAATTTAGGGATATTGAGCAACTTAGTGACAATTATAATTCCTACATTATATATTTCAACAGGCATAATATTATTTTCCCGCTCATATAATAAACTGAAAGAAACGAGTTTGCAGAAGCCGCTTAAAATAATTAAATACGGATTTTCATTAGGAGCTCTTGGATTTGCATACATGATATTTGTCTCGCTTTATTTTAAATATGCTTTTTTAGTAAGTACCCTGGTCTTCATTCCCGTTGCATTGGTTCTGGCAATACCGGTATCTATAGGCTTTTCTATTTTTAAATACAGGATTTTAGATACAGAGTTCATCGTGAAGAAGGGATTGGTATTCGGAATAATTACAGCTTTCATCGTTGGTATATATCTTTTGCTGGTATTGGTTTTAGATTCTTTGCTCAGGCAGTTCATGCCGGAAAACAAGCAGCTGCTTACTATTGCATTAATAATTATCGTAACATTCAGTTTTGATTTTGTGAATAAAAAAGCAAAGGAATTTGTAGATAAACAATTTTACCGTGAAAGATATAATTACAGGAAGTCCCTGCTTGGTTTTTCAGAAGAGCTTCCCTATCTTGGCAATATCAGGCAGATAATAGAAAGAATAGGGACATCGGTAAAAGACACGATGGGTATAGACAATCTTAATATATGGTTTAAGGATGATGATTCTTATAAAATCCTTCAGCATGAATTCGAAAAGAAAGCTGGGAACGAAAAGATAGTTCATAAAGGTGAAAATTTTGACGAAGCCTTTTCTGCAATGTTTAAGAACAGCAAGGAGCATAAGCTTCTCAATGATATTTATCTGCGTGAACTGGAATTATCCGATAAGAATAAGGAAATAATAAAAAAGGAAAATTATGTTTTATCAATTCCGATTTTTATTAAGGACAATCTTATCGGGGCAATGAACTTTGGAAACAAGCCTTCAGGCAAGGCTTATTCGGAGGAAGATATTGATTTGTTAAAGACACTCGGATCCCAGGCATCGATTGCATTTGAAAATTCCAGACTTCAGCAGGAGAAAATTTCCAAGCAAAAAATTGAAGAAGAGCTTCTGATAGCAAGGAGAATTCAAATGGGTCTTCTCCCGCAGTCAATTAACAGCATTGAAGGAATAGAAGTCTCAGGATTTTATAACCCTGCAAAAACGATAGGCGGTGATTTTTATGATGTGATAAAACTGAGTGAAAATAAAATGCTTGTGATTGTGGCTGATGTTTCCGGCAAAGGAATACCTGCCGCGCTTTACATGTCGAAGGTACAGGCAATGATACAGTTTGCCGCCAAAATTTTCCAGTCTCCCAAAGATATCCTTGTGGAGGTTAATAAACAAATTCATCAGAAAATTGACAGAAGATCCTTTATCACTACTATCGTGGCTTTATTTGACCTGGAAAAGATGACTGTAAAAATCTGCAGGGCAGGTCATAATCCTGCAATATATTCGGTTAACGGAACGATGAACCTGCTGAAAAACAAAGGAATGGGACTGGGACTCGAAGGGGAAATATTATTTGACAAAAATCTTGAAGAAACTGAAATTGACATTTCACCCGATAGTATGTTTGTATTTTATTCGGATGGACTTACTGAGGCAATGAATAAAGACCGCGAAGAATTCGGAACCGATAAGATAATTGACATAATAAAATGCAACCGTCAGCTTTCGTGCTCTTTGATTCAAAAAGAAATTATCAATTCTGTTTCGGAGTTCAGAGCAGGAGCAGAACAAAATGATGACATTACTCTTGTAATTACAAAAATAAAATCCAGACCTGTCTCAAAAATAAATTCGTAATCCTATTTTAAATTATAGATCACAAACTAAATGATTCCCCGTTACTCCAGAAAAATAATGTCCTTAATATGGTCAGATAAAAATAAATTTAAAATCTGGCTCGATGTAGAGCTGCTGGCAACAGAAGCCCAGAGCAGGCTGGGACTTGTCCCTGTCAGATCGCTTAAGAATATAAAAAAGAAAGCAAAATTTAATGTCAGTAAAATATTAAAGATTGAGGAGGATGTAAAACATGATGTGATTGCGTTTCTGACAAATATAGGAGAATATGTTGGAATAGATTCGAGATTCATTCATCTGGGAATGACGAGCTCGGATGTGATTGATACTGCATTGTCAGTTCAGATGAAACAAGCGGGTGAAATAATTTTAAAGGATTTGGAAGAAGTAAGAAAAACACTTTATGGCAAGGCAAAGAAATATAAGTATCTGACTATGATTGGAAGAACGCACGGAGTGCATGCCGAGCCCATAACATTAGGGCTTAAGTTTGCATTATGGTTTGATGAGATGAATCGTAATACTGAAAGATGGAAAAGGGCAATTGATGTAATCTCCGTCGGACAAATTTCCGGAGCTGTCGGGACTTACGAGCACATTTCTCCCGAAGTAGAAAAACATGTCTGTAAAAAACTCGGGCTCAGAACCACAAACATTTCCACGCAGATTCTGCAGCGGGACAGACATGCAGAGTATTTGTCAACACTTGCTATCATTGCTTCTTCAATAGAAAAATTTACTACTGAAATCCGTCATCTTCAAAAGACAGAGACCTTAGAACTTGAAGAATTTTTTTCAGCCGGTCAGAAAGGCTCCTCGGCAATGCCTCATAAAAAGAATCCCATTCTGAGCGAGCGCCTGTCAGGAATGGCAAGAGTAATGCGGGGAAATGCTTTGGCTTCCTTTGAGAATATTCCTTTGTGGCATGAAAGAGATATT
>JBBRTN010000327.1:0-3298 GCA_038244395.1 Ignavibacteria bacterium | reverse complement strand
GCTCAACGGTTCCCGAAATAAAAGTGGAAATATGTTCTCAGTGTCATCCGTTTTTCACAGGAACGCAGAAGATTGTTGATACCGCAGGACGCGTGGAAAAATTCAATAGGAGATACGGAAAACCAAAAACGACAGAACCGGTTTCATAAAGAATTACAAATCTTACTTTATAGGAATAATTAAGCCAATATTTTTAAGTATTGGCTTTTTTATTACGGGGTAAATGCAAAAACCGTTTAAACGGTTTTTTTTATAAAATATTTGAAAATGAAAATACTCATCTACGAAGATTCGGGTTATAAAAAACTCTTTCCTCTGAATATGCTCCGCGCGGTTTATGACTTAAGATGCGGAGCCAATACCATTCTGCAAAGGGCTGAAAGCATTATAAAAAATAAATTCGTTATTTCGCTTCATTGCAGACAGATACTTTCGGAATATTTAAAAGAAGTTCATTCTCAAAAAATGAATCAGATTACAAAAGACGATTACCTCCTGCTCAACGGACGCGCTATATTCACGGAAAATTCTTTAAACTATCTGCTGTCCCGGAAAGAAAAAAATGTTTATTACAATTTAGGGAGCGGGATAGTCGCCGCTTATATTTCCAAAGACAAATCCATTAGCCTGAAAAATAAAGCCGAATGTAACGACGGTGAAAATATACTTGATAAGGAATTTTTTGATTCGATTGGTTTAAAACAAATTGATTTAAGTGTTAAGGATATTTCCGTAATTAAGGTCATAAATTATCCGTGGGATTTGATTGATCATATGGTTCACGGAGGTCTCGATGAAGACTTAAATTACTTTCTCGCCGCGAAAGAAAATAAAAAACTTAAGAGAATTTCAAAAGCAGTTAACAACATTAATTATAAAAATATTTTCGTTGCAAAGAATGTTAAGCTGTTTCCCGGAGTTGTGCTTGACGCTGACTCAGGCGCAATTGTGATCGAAGAGAATTCAGTCATCGAACCTTTTACTTACATCAAAGGTCCCGCTTACATTGGAAGGAATAGTCTCTTAAAATCCTGCACTAAAATTTACGGACCGTGCGTGATAGGTGATGACTCGAAAGTCGCGGGAGAAATTGCCGAATCCGTTTTTCATTCTTATGTCAATAAACAGCACGATGGTTTTACAGGTCATTCTTACATTTGTCCTTTTGTGAATCTGGGCGCAGACACTGTCACAAGTGATCTTAAGAATAATTATTCAAAAGTAAAAATGAGAATTGATAATGAAGAAGTGAATTCCGGCATGCAGTTTTTGGGGAGCATGATCGGAGATCATTCGAAGACCTCCATCAATACTATGCTTAATACGGGAAGCTATATCGGAATTTTCGCAAATATTTTCGGCGGCGGCTTTCATGACAAGGAAATAAAATCATTTTCATGGAATGAAGCCGGGAAACCTTCGTCCCGATATGAAATTGATAAAGCGATTAAAGCAGCAAAGACAGTAATGAAGAGGAGAGAAATAAAAATGAGCCGATGTTATGAAAATCTTGTGAGAAGTTACTCCTGAAAATATAAGACTCATTTATAAAAGCAAACCGCAAAGAATGTTGTTGCATACTTTGCGGTTCGTTGTTTCATGGAAAACTTTTTAAAAATAGAAATGAAAATTCCACTGGAACTCATCATTCCTGAGAGTCGGCTCTTCTACCGGAAATCTCACCATCATTTCGGTTTCAAATCCGAAAAATGGAAAAGCTGCAAAGCCGCCGCTGATTCTTTCTACATGGTCTCCCGTAATATCCCTGTTCTCATCGTAATATTCGTATTGCCCTCTTATCTCCAAACCTTTGATTACTACTACATTAAGCTCGGTATAAGCAAAGAGGCTTCTCTTGAGCGGATAGTCTGAAGTCATTTCTTCGAAATCAATTTCCCCGAGAAATGCAACACGCTTCATGACTCCGATCCTCGTATAGCCGCCGTAGGCCTGCTTTACAGCGGTAATGGTGGCAGTGAAATTAGAATCGTTTGTATTGTAAGGATTATTAAAAAAGGAACCTCCGAAATTCAAATTAAATTTACTATCATTAAAATTAAAATTAAAATCCGTATTCGCGACAACCATCTTATGAGGGTCATTTGTCAGAAAACTTGAATTCATCGGATTATAAAGTCCGACATTCATCGAAAACCACTCCGGCGAAATGCCAAGTTCAAAACCTGTATTTACATTGTATGGAGCATTCCATAAATATTTTCTCTGATAAGCCCTGTGCTCCACGATTTTTATTCCATAGTCAGGCTTGTATCTGCCAACTTTAAAATATGTATTCGCAGGAAGATTTGAGATCATACCGTAAACTTCATACTGCGCGTCAATTCCCGGTATAGCTATCCCGGAAGTAACAAACACATTTAAAATTTTATTCAGATTTGCATTCACATAAAGATCGCCCTGCATACTGAGAAACGAATTGAAATTAGATGAGCCCTGGACCTGGTCATCCACCTGAGCCACTCTTACATCCCCTCCGACAGAAACTGATTTTGAAATCTTCGGGGAGAACTGAGTCTTGCCGGCAATTTTTTTAAACATATCCATATTCAAAACTTTTTGCGCAAAGTCATTGCCGAAGCTGTTACGCATTGTGCCGCCGGTAGGATCTACATGACATTCCGAGCATTTGTGTCCTCCGTATGCTGCAAATCTCGGATAGGCGTAGCTTTTACTGTTTGAAAAAATTAAGATGAAAAAAGAAATAATTAAACCGGACAGAAAGATTTTCCTCTTCATAAATTTTTTTAATTTAGTTTAAAAAAAATCAGAATGAATTATTTTATTTTGTAATTTTTATTTTACCTTTATTCATGGAGCCTCTAAATACGGAGAAAGTCCATTCCCCTTCGAGGTATTTTTTTTTCATTTCAAGATTCCAGAAAACATTACTGTCCGCTATTCCCGGATTGGTATTTATGAATACTTTTTTTTCGGACTGAATAATATTTCCTTCAAAATTTCCGTCCATTGAACTTAATCCGGGGAAATCATAATCATATACATTCTTAAAAGTGTATACTCCGGATATTTTATCATCAGATACACCTGTTACATTTATGATACCTTTTAACAGGGCTTTTCCTGAACTGTCCGACATTGTAAAATTATATTCTCCGAATCCGAATTTAAATGGAGGCGATGTGGCTACTTCTCCCGACGAACAGCCGGAAATAATTATTAGGATTGAAAACTGAATCAGGTAAAGAATATTTCTAATCATATTTTGAATTTAAGTTTATATTTATTTTTTTATCCCTGCATTTTATTTTTCCCATCG
>JBBRTN010000326.1:0-3299 GCA_038244395.1 Ignavibacteria bacterium | reverse complement strand
GATCAGTTTAAAATCCTTAAGAGATGAAAACAAAATTACTGCCGATACATTAATTCAGATGTTAACATTCAGTGAAAGAGATAAGGGAAGCAAGAAAATATGGACTGACTTTGAAAACATATTTAACAGGGTGGTGGGAGTGACAGAGTATGAGCCTGCATTCAGAAGTTTCACCAGGGCTTTATTCGATTCACTTATCGCAGACGGCGCACAGTATATTGAGCTCCGGACAGGACTTGGCGGAGTTTATGATATTAACGGAAAAAGATATACTGCAGAAGAATGTCTCTTAATATATAAAGATATTATTGATGATGTAAAAAAGGAGCATCCGGAATTTAATGCTAAAATAATATTTTCCGATTTCAGAGGCTTTTCAAGAGAAAGAGTAATGAATGACCTTCTGACTGCTTACGGATTAAGGAAAAAATATCCGGACCTCGTTATCGGGTTTGACCAGGTTGGCGAAGAAGACAGATGGAATAAAACATCTTATTATCTTCAACAGTTTTTGACAATTGATTCAATTGCAAAAAAGGAAGGGTACACTTTACCTTATTTCTTTCACGACGGAGAGTCAACTCTCCCATCGGATGATAATCTGATCGATGCGGTAATGCTAAACACAAAAAGAATCGGTCACGGGATAAATCTCTTCAGATATCCGCTGCTTGAACTCGCGGTCAAAAAAAAGCAGATAGCACTTGAGGTCAGTCCTCTGAGCAACCAGATACTCGGTTATGTATCTGACCTGAGAATGCATCCAGCCTCAGGTTACATAAAGAGGAACATTCCCATAACGCTTAATACTGATGATCCTCAGATTTTCAATTACAACGGATTGACATATGATTTCTGGACTGCGTTCATGGCGTGGGAGCTCGATCTCAGGACAATCAAAAAGCTTGCATTGAATTCAATTGTCTATTCGGGAATGGATAAAGATGAAAAAAAGGAAGCGTTAAAATATTTCAATAAAAAATGGGATGAGTTTATTGAAGGACTTGTTCTTGTAATGCCAAAGCAATGAGTAAATCATTGCAAACTATTTCCGAGAAAGATTCTTAAAGCCCGACTCCGATTCCCATTGATAATGAAAGTCTGTTGCTGATGTTTGCATCGAGATTGAAATTAAAATACCCGACTGTAAAATTTCCTCCTATAATTCCTCTGAATTTATCATCTGCAATCTGAGTGTATGAAACAGGGACATTGGTATTTGCTTCCTCAACAAAAACATAGTTAATATCTCCCTTGTATTTTTCAATCTGCAATCCGCCGTAAAGAGTAAACAGAGAAGTTAAACTCTTACTTGCCTGAATATTTACAAAATAATCACTTGCATCCAGGATTCTGAAATCAGTATTATCATCAATATGATTTATCTGGTAGCCCGCCTGAATAGCGAAGTTAATCGGAGAACCAGGAAAGTAATGATCAAGATTATGCCTGATGGCAAAACCAAAAAAGCTAAAGCTGCCGAATTCACCGACGCTTATCTTTGGTAAAAATCTTATGACTGCATCAGTTCCGTAAATACTGCCGATCTGAATCTGCGGAAAGAACAGCGGAACAACGCTGGTGTTTATGACTCCTCCGATTAATTCATGCGGCGGCGCTACATCGCCATTATCGGTATAGAAGCCCGTTGCGACTGCGTTCTTCGTGCTTCCTATTATAGTCGGCGCATCAGTAACACTGTATTGTACCTGCCTTGCAACACCGTTATCTATTATAGTATCTAGATAAGATAAATTAAAACTTTTCGAACTTGAGGGAAAAAACGAACCGAAGAATCTTAGGCTGAAATTGAAGTTAATATTTACGGGATGTAATTTGTTATACGGAACTGAGGCAGTATTAAAAAATCCTGAATTTATATTCGAACCAATCGCATCCATTCCCGGCTTCACATATGCCTGCGAGTAGCTCTCTCCGACTTTGGATAATTTTATATCGAGATTTTGCGAATAAGAAATATTTAAAAATAAACACATAAAGGAAAGAAGTAGAATTATTTTTTTCATACTTAAATGGGGGTTTAAATATTTAAATAGTTTGTAAAATTATTTATTCTTTAATATGTTACAATATAAAAATTCCATGAAAATTATCCTATCTAACATGTGCATTAAGGCAGGGGATTCTCAAAATACCATCCTGACTGAGCAAAAGATTTTGCAGATGAAAAGATAATAAAGTAAGGAAATTAAAATAATAATTTTTGATTTTATATGAGTAATTTTTTTAAAAAATTATTTAAATAAATTTTTATAATCTTATAATAGATCTCAGTAAAATTACTTTGAAAAATAAATTGTTATTTATTTTTTATTTCTCGCTTATTTCTTTAGGTAATGTAGTCCGACAACACCGGATGTAAATGTATTACTTTCAGCAAGTGTTAAATTTACTTTTCGGTTTATATTTTTAAACAATGGAATTCCTGCTCCGAGAATGACCGGATTTATCAAAAGATAATATTCGTCAATGAGTTCTTTCACCATCAATGAATGGCTTGCGGTGGGACTTCCAAAAATTACAATATCTTTTTTCGTTTCTTTCTTTAATTCTTCTACACGTGTGGAGACATTGCTGCTTATGATTTCCGTCTTATTGCTTCCGCTGTTTTTCAGTGATTTTGATATTACGATTTTAGTAACATTGTTATACCATTGAGAATGCTGAATATCATGCTTTGAAGCGCCTGAATTATCTCCCGCAGTCGGCCAGTAATTTTCCATCATCTCATAAGTTACACGTCCGTAAAGCGCAGTGTCCGACTGTTCTGTTAGTTTGCCGGCAATTTCAAATATGTCATCGTCAACATGAATCCAATCCATTTCTCCTTTCGTCCCGGCGACAAAACCGTCAAGCGATGTATGCATACATAAAATTAATTTACCCATATTAATATTTTTTTATTTTCAGATTTTATAGTTATCATAAATAAGTTCATTCGCTTTGGATAAAAGTCCCGGACAAATCAGAAATAAACAGTTTATCCTCTCTCTTAAGGTCTTATCACGACGACAAAGTTATATACATTATTATCTGCAATTGCTGCGTCGGCTATATCAACCGTTCCGTCCGCATTCAAATCAGTTACGACATAATTTCCGGATACAAAATTAAAAGCATCATTATCTATCTGTCCGAGATCGGTTAAATCAATGGTGCCGTCCTGATTTACATCTCCGCTGAACATACAATATTTCCCGCCTTTAAGCTGAAGATTATTTCCGTATGCCTGTGATGCAGAAGTAGTAAAATTATAATTATAAACAGAGTTATCGCCT
>JBBRTN010000325.1:0-3319 GCA_038244395.1 Ignavibacteria bacterium | reverse complement strand
TTTATCTCGCTTGAAAAAATAAAATTCCTTTCGTCAAGATAATAGTAAAACGGTTTTACACCGAACCTGTCGCGCGAGCAGAATAAAATATTTTTTTTGAAATCATAAATCGCAAAAGCCCACATACCGTTAAACTTTTTTATGCAGTCAAATCCATATTCTTCATAGGAGTGTATTATTACTTCTGTGTCGCATCTTGACCTGAAAATGTGCCCTTTTGATTTTAACTCCGGGATCAATTCTTTATAATTATAAATCTCTCCGTTGAAAATTATTGCAATGCTTCCATCCTCATTGAACATCGGCTGATTTCCATTTTCCGATAAATCAATTATGCTGAGTCGTCTGAATCCAAAGCACAGTGGATAACTGATTAACATTCCTTCGCCGTCCGGACCGCGGTGAGAAATTTCATCATTCATTTTCTTTATGCACGATTCAAAAAAAGAACGCGGCTCTTCTTCGCAGTATGAATTAAAATATAATATGCCGTTTATTCCGCACATGGCTTTCTGTTATTAAATTCGTTCAATGTATCCTTAAAAGTATTAAGAGTATTAAGAGTATTAAGAGTATTAAGAGTATTAAGAGTATTAAGAATATTGTATGTATTCTCGGCGTTTATGTCCCATGTAAAAAATTTCCTCACAATTTCTTTCCCCGTATCAGACATCAATAGCATTTTATTTTTATTCCGGGATAAATCCAGTATCGCATTTGAAAGTTCGGCAGGTGAATGCGGACATACCAAAACAACCGGGTAGCCTGATTTTCTCAGCTCTTCGCCTCCGCCGTTTCCCTTGCAGGTAATAACGGGAACGCCTTTAGCCAGGGCTTCAATAAATACTATCCCGAACGCTTCCGGATAGCTCGGAAGTATAAAAATATCCGAGAGATTTAATAAATCACCAATCTCTTCACGACTTTGCGATCCTAAAAATTTAATTTCGTTTTCCAAATTCAGTCCTTTGCTTTGCCTGATATACTTTTCTTTCAGCAAACCATCGCCCGCTATAGTGAGTTCAAAATTCATCTTGTCTTTGATATTCGAAACTGCTGTAATTAAATCATCTATATTTTTCCTTTCCTCGTTAAGATGGCTGATGCAAATTAATTTTAGCTTGTCCTGATTAAATATTTTTTTGGTTCCTGTTATAGAAAAATTTTGACCGAGATGAATTATTTCCACTCCCGGTAATTTTAAATTTTCCGCTGTGAGTTCCTCTTTATTAATTGAACTGTGAACAATTATTTGATCTGCCTTTTCAAATATGCCAAGAAATTTCTTATAACTTCCGGGAAATATTTTTTTTAATGTCGATATGTCTTCGTGATGGTCTAACACAAAAGGAACGCCCAGGTTAGCTGCTACTTCAGCTGAAATATCAGCCCACGGCCTGATCCAGTTGCAATAGATGACATCCGGTTTGTATTTATCCGCGAGGAGTTTTATCTTTTTATAAAAAAAAAAGTTTATGATGCGCTTGTCAATGAATTCAAAAAAAGGACGGGGAAGAGAGACGTAGCCGAAATAAATTACTTTAAGATTACCTTCTGAGAAACTCACGGTATTATTTAAAATAGAAAACCATTTTGAAAGGTTGGAAATTAGTCTGATGGGGTTTAATGTCATAAGCTCCTTTGCCGGAATGAATCTCAGCGGGACGACAACAATAACACTGCATTTCCCTGAAAGAGCTTTTACATGCTGAAAAATAAATTCACCCGTTACAGGTTTGAAATTATTCGGGAAGCATTCCGATATTTCCATGACGGTCATATTCTTTACAGGCTTTTTATTTTTTTTGCAATTATAAAATATCCGGGCGATGAAAACATTTCATTCATTGAAGGAGATTTATTTTCCTTAAGTTTATTCCTGAATGAATGAATATTAAACAAATATAGAAGGAGTTCAGGCAAATTAATAAAAGCATTAATAAATTTGTTGTTATACAAATTCGCTGCCCCTATTTTTTTAAAAGAATAGAATAATATTTTTTTCAATGTATAATAAAAAATAAAAAACCCCGAAGATAAAGAAGCTCCGGCAGAGAAAGCCGATTTTACTTCGAAGTTATTTCTTTCGAGGATATTCTTTAAACCGTAAAGTGTATATCTCCTGTAATCATAAGGCGCTTCGTGAAGCACATAAGTAAAAGGCGCTGAGATAATGAGACTGCCTCCGGTCTTTAAAACCATATTGATGTTGTTCATCACCTTATTATCATCTAAAGTATGTTCGAGCACTTCCGTGCAGAGGACACAGTCAAAAAATTCCGGCTCGAAGTGTTTGTCAATATCTTCAGCAAGACAAAAAACTTCAGCGCCGGAAATCTGATGAAGAGAAAAAGGAACATCACATCCGACAGAGGATTCGCAGACCTCGCTGTAAATTTCAAAATAGGGTTTGCTGCCGCATCCGAGGTCAAGAAGTTTTCCCTTCATCAAATGTCTGAAAAACAAAATGCACTCGAGCAATAATCCGTTTTTATAAAAGCTGTCTGACCCGAAATATTTAACCCTGTATCGTCCGTTCTTTTTTTTAAAAAAAGCTGCGCTGTCCAATTTATTTTTATATTTGTTCCAGAATATTTTTTACAAGATTTGTTAGTGTGTATTTTTTTAAGACGGTTTTGCGCGCTGCTTCAATGTGAGCTTTCATTTCATTTTCATTCTTCAGATAATAAACTGCTTTCTCTTTTAATTCGCTTTTCGACCTAAAGCACACAACTTCGCCGTCAGGAAAAAGAGTATCCAGGTCTTTTTTATATTCTGCCAGGATAAATGTCCCGGAAGCGATACAGTCGAAAACCCTTGTTGATACTCCATTGACGACTCCTGCATTTACCGTTACAGGATAAAGCCTTGCGCAATTGCATGCTGCATTTAATTCAGTAACCGAAAGCGATTCATTTATAAAATGATTTTCAAGTAATGGAAAATACGGAAACATTTCATACCATTGTTTGTCTCCGAAAATTTTCATATCCATGCCGCAAAGCTCGTTCAATAAAGCCGACCTTTTTATTCCCCATGAATTCAGGTAATAGCCCGTTCCGACAAACAAAATGTCGGCACCGAATTTCTTAACCCGGGCTTCATCCGGAGACTCCGGGAAAAATACATCTGTATCTGTACCTACGGGCGAATAAATAATATTTTTTATATCAAGCATTTTTAATCCGTCAATCCAGCCCGTATCGGGAACAATGACTTTATCCGCGGAAATTACAGTGAGAAGAAATGTTTTCTTTCCCGGGAAAAGATAATTAGGATCATCACCTAAAAATACTATTATCTTCGTTCCATTTTTTCT
>JBBRTN010000324.1:0-3323 GCA_038244395.1 Ignavibacteria bacterium | reverse complement strand
TGCATTCACTTTCAAGAAGTGAAAGGATTGCCCTGGAGCTTCCGTCACAGAAGAGCTGTCCGAGTTTTTTTTCATGATAAGGTATATCATAGCTTTCTATTAAAGAAATAAAATCATCTGCAGTATAGTTTGAAATCGCTGACCTGCAAAAATGAGGATTTCGGGATATGAAGTTGTCGCTTGAAGCAAATTTATTTGTAAAGTTGCATCTGCCTCCACCCGAGATCAGGATTTTCTTTCCCGGCTTTTCCGAGTGTTCGATGACAAGCACAGACCTTCCTCTCTTGCCTGCTTCCACGGCGCACATCAGCCCGGCTGCGCCGCCTCCGATTATTATAACATCTATCGTTTGACCTGACATAATACAATTTATAAATTTCTTTCGTATAAATTAAATATTATAAAAATTATATTGACTTATGAATTTATATCTTTCCCGGTTACAAAGTCTGGAAAAAATCATTGACCGTCTAAAAAGAAGAATTGATTTCTTAAACAAAAGAAGCAACAGGTTTTCCTCGTTGAGACTTATTGTTTTTATATCCGGAGTTGTTTTAATTTCGATTGGATTTTTTTTATTAAAAGAAGCAGGATGGCTGATGATAATTTTATTCCTTGCTGGGTTCAGCACGCTCGTCCATTTTCATAACAGGTTGTTGTCAGGAATCGGACGCAGCTATGTATATTTGAAAATCAAGGAAGAGCATTTAGCCCGCATGAATGTTGACTGGGATAATATACCCGCTCCGATAGTCAACACGCCTGCAGATGAAATGTCAATCGAAAGGGACCTGGATATTTTTGGAAAGTATTCCCTTCATAATCTTATTGATACAGGTATATCCGATGAGGGAAGCCTTCTCCTGCGAAAATGGCTGAGCAATTATATTCCGTTAAATCCGGATGAAATTATAATGAAGCAGAATATTGTAAGGGAGCTTTCGGAACACACGGAGTTCAGGGATAAATTTCTGCTCAAGGCAAGATTAATCTCGGTAAAATTTTTGCAATGCAGGAAGATTTCAGACTGGATAAAAAATTCATCTATAACAGAACCAGGTCCTGAAATACCGGGCTGGCTTTTGCCTGCCGCATCAATATTGATAGCGGTTTACATAACTTTATTTATTCTGAGTATAATAGGATTGGCCGGCTCTGCATGGTTTATTTTTTTCTTAATTTATTTTTTAATTTACTCTTCCGCGCAAAAAAAAATAAGCAAAGCAATTGAGGAATCAGTTTCACTTGAAAGCCAGCTGAAGAAATTCACATCATTAATAATTTATATTGAAAAATATTCTTTCGGCAAATGCCCTAATCTGAAAAATTTTTTGAAGACTCTGACCGAGCCGGAGGAAAACGCAGCAGGCAAGTTACGGAATCTTCAGGAGATTATTTCTAAATTACTGATAAGGGAAAATCCTGTTATAAGAATAATAGTGAATGTTATCTTTCCTTATGATATCTACTTTTGTAAGAAGCTGATCAGAGTAAAATCAGAAATTGAAAATGACATCTCAGGCTGGATGATGAAGCTTAACGAGCTTGAGTGCTATATTTCACTGGCGAACTTTTCATATTTAAATCCGGATTATTCATTTCCCGAAATTGAAACTAAGAAGGAAAATTTACTGGATATAAAATCAGCAGGTCATCCGCTCATAAGCAGGAACGTAAAAGTCTCTAATGATTTTAAATTTGAAAAGGAAAATGAAATTGCCATCATTACGGGATCGAATATGTCAGGCAAAAGCACTTTTTTAAGAGCCGTTGGAATAAACCTTTGCCTGGCTTACGCCGGAGCCCCTGTAAACGCTGAATATTTCAGGGCTTCGCCTATGGAAATATTCACATGCATAAAGATATCCGATTCAGTCGTTGACGGAATTTCTTATTTTTACGGCGAGGTAAAAAGACTAAAAAAGCTGCTGGATGAATTTGAAAACGGCAACGGTCTGCAAAAGTTTTTTCTTATTGACGAGATTTTTAAGGGGACGAATAATAAGGAAAGATTAACCGGGAGCAGGGCGTTTATAAAAAAATTATCGGAATTAAAAGGGACGGGCTTTATTACAACTCATGACCTTGAACTGGTAAATCTTGCCGGTGAAATTCCTACAATTCTAAACTATCATTTCCGCGAAGAAATTGTTAACGGGAAAATGGTGTTCGATTATAAAATTCATCCGGGTCCGTGCCCGACAACAAATGCATTAAAGATAATGGAACTCTCGGGACTTCCGGTCAAATGATATTACAAATGATATTAAATGATTACAAAGATATAAAAAGATAAATTCAGGTTTATTATTTTTTAATAATTAATTGTAAATTTACAAAACCGGAACTAGTACAGTTTGTCAAAAATAAACTCAGAAAAAAAATGAAGAAAACCAATTCAACTCTTATTTCGAAAATTTCGAAAATTTCGAAAATTTTGATTTTACTATGCGTTATACTACCTTCGTTATCAATCAGGACGGAAGCGCAGGTAAACGTTAAGAATCTTGAAACAAGGCTCGATGAAATAATTGATTCGTTTTATGTCAACGACCGCCTGCCGGGAATTGTAGTCGGAATATGGACTCCTAATTTCTCATACAGGAAAGTTGTCGGTAAGGGTGACATTCAGACCGGCGTCGACAGGAGATATGATGATAAGATCAGGATCGGAAGTATTACAAAGACATTTGTCGCAACTGTTATTCTTCAGCTGGTTGATGAAAACAAAATCGGTCTTGACGATCCTCTTTCAAAATATTATCCGCAGGTACCAAACTCGTCTGACATTACCATACGAGAGGTGCTGGATATGACAAGCGGAATACCGGACTACATCGAAGATAAGGTGATTGATTCAAGTTTCATTTATACAAGATTAAATAAATTCACTCCGCAGGAAATATTAGATGCAACGATAGCGTTAAAGCCGGACTTCGAACCCGGAAAAGGATGGAAGTATTCAAACGGAAATTATAATATTCTCGGAATGCTGGTAGAAAAAATTACTGGCAACAAGCTTGAGGATGAGATCAACAACAGGATCATCACGCCTTTAGGGCTTGTAAATACAAGCTTCCCGACTTCGCCATATATGGAAGGACAGTACAGTCACGGCTATATGACGGATACCGCAACAGGCAAATTAGTGGATGTTACTGTAATTGATCCTTCAATCACATGGGCAGCCGGCGCTATGATTTCGAATTTAGATGATTTAAAAATTTTTGAAGCCGCTCTGGCAAACGGTACACTGCTGAGTCCTGCTACACAGGCGGAAAGATTAAAATTTGTAAAAACCGGCGTTAAGGATTTTCTTAAGT
>JBBRTN010000323.1:0-3328 GCA_038244395.1 Ignavibacteria bacterium | reverse complement strand
GGGAGAGAATCGAAAAGTATTTCTTTTGAAATGATATCTAAAGCTGATGAAAGAAAAATCAATTTAAAAGCCGAGGAAAATTTCGAAAAGATAAAAGAGTTTGTTACAGCGGTCAGAAATTTAAGATTAAGCAACAACGTTGCTTCTTCGTTAAAAGCGGAGGTCTTTGTAAAGGTCTCAGGTGGGGAAGACAAAATGCCGGACAAAATACTGATAGAGGAATTTCAAAGCTATATTCAAAAGCTGTGTAACCTTGAGAAATTAGAGTTGATAAAAGCTATAGGCAACGAGAATGAATTTGCAAGCACAGTCGTAAATAATTTTGAAATATTCTTTTCACTTGAAGGCAGCCTTGATAAAGAAAAGCAGGCGGAGAAGATCAGAAAGGAAATTGATAATCTGAAAAAATACCTTGAGGGACTGGATAAAAAATTATCAAATGAAAATTTTCTTGGCAAAGCTTCAGATGATGTAGTCAGTAAGGAAAAGCAAAAACAGTCAGAGTCACGGGAAAAATTAGAAAAACTTCAGAAACTTATTTAGATATAATTTTCAATCATATAAAGTAGTCTTTCCAAGTGCGGAAATAATTAATTCTGTAGCAAGGTATGCCGTCTTGTTTTTGGAATCAAGTATCGGATTGACTTCAAGAATTTCCAGCGAATTCATGCATCCGCAGTCGGCAACCATTTCCATGAGTAATTGAGATTCACGGTACGTCAGACCCCCGGGAACGGGAGTTCCCACTCCTTCCGCATAATCCGGATCAATTCCATCCATGTCAAAACTAATATGAATGTAATCAACCCTGTTTTTAAAATCATTAAGAACTTTTGCAATTATTCTGTGAATGCCCATCTTATCAACTTCTGTCATTGTATAAACATCAAGTTTATTCTTTTTAATAGTAGCGGCTTCATTAAAATCAACATCTCTGATTCCTATTAATGCAACATTTTCAAGTTTTACTTTTGGAGAAAATCCATTTATATGAGTCAGTTTTTTATCACCAATTCCCAATGCAATGGCAAGAGGCATTCCGTGAATATTACCGGAGGGAGTAGTTTCTTCTGTATTCATATCTGCATGAGCATCGATCCAGATTATTCCCAGCGTCTTATTTCTTTTCTTACAATAATTTGAGATTCCTGCTATTGAGCCTATTGCGGTTGCGTGATCTCCGCCGATGATAAGAGGAAAGTAATTCTTATTCAGCAGTCCTTCTACCTTTTTGGCCAGAATTTTAGAAGTTTTAGCAATTTCAGGAAGATACTTTAGTTTTGTATTCCTTACCTTTTGCGTTTCGAGAATTTGAATTTCAATGTCGCCGAAATCTGTGACATTATAACCGAGTTTTTCTAATTTCTCTTCGAGATTCGCGTACCTGATTGCTGAAGGACCCATATCGACACCACGCCTGTCAGCGCCAAGATCCATAGGAAATCCGATTAACCCGATTTTTTTATTAATTTTTTTGCTTTTTAATGACATCATGTAATATACAAAATGTGTATACTAATTTTAAGTTGTATTTAGTTACTATTGATAGTTAAGTTTCAAACTCATATTTTGTTTATAAAACTTTTTCAAAAGCAGTCTAATAAACTACCGTTTAGTAATCAATAGTTTTACTAAACGACCAACTCATATTTAGTAAATCTGTAATTTGAATCTTTCTGATTTTAATCATGTCACTCAGGTCAGGGTGCGAACTTTTGAGGTAGATTCCCAGGGAATTGTGCATAACATTAATTATCTTAAGTATTTTGAAATAGGCAGAGTCGAATACCGGAGAAATTTTGGTTACAACATACTCCCTACCGGGATTTTTAATGACGGCTTGAAAGTTGTAGTCGTTCGTAATGAAATCGACTACAGATCCCCGGCATTTACAGATGACTTATTAAATATTTACACACGAATCTCGTGGATAAAAAATTCAAGTTTTTGTTTTGAGCAGGTTATTTTAAACAGTGATAGCGGGAAGATCATTTGCGATGGTAAGGGGATTTTGGTAAATATAAATTCAAACAACCAGCCTGAAAATCTACATCATAAATTTAAAGAAGAAATAAAATTATTCGAACAACAATTAATTATATTATAAAAAATGAAAAAAAGAATTTATAGGATTTCAATTGTAATCGTTTCTTTAATTATTATAAATTTCGGTATAGTCTTTCTCCAGTCATGTCAGCAGGACTTTGTAAGCGGACCCACTGAAACTTCAAACCAATTTCCCCCCGAAATTGAAGCAATTTTTAATACTCCCTATAGTGCGCAAAATATTTCCTGCAGCACACCTTCATGCCATGCCAGCGGAAATAATTCACGTGGTTTAGATTTAGTCAATTGGCAGAATGCAATGAATGGTTCTGAAAATGGGACAATGATAGTTCCTTATACCGGCTACTGGTCTCATATGATTTCTTATCTTAATGCAGATACAAATTACGCTCCTGTCAGCTATATAGACCCCACATCAACTCTCTATACTTATCACAAGATAGATACAGCCAAAGTCTCTACAATTATGACATGGATTAATAACGGAGCTAAGAATAAGGACGGGCAGGTTGCTTTTTCAGATGTACCAAATTCTGAAAAAGGATTTATTACAAATCAGGCTGCAGACCTTGTAGCTGTTATAAGACCTAATGAGAAACAGGTAATAAGATTAATTTCAGTTGGAGGAAGACCAAGTCCGCCGCCGTTATTACCAAATATTGATGCCCCGCATTATCTTAAATTAAGTCCGGATAATAAATATTTTTATATAAGTCTTATTCAGGAAGGCTATGTAGAAAAATACAGTGTGACTGATTATTCTCTTGTTGGAAGGATGCAGGCAGATCAAAGCCCTGCTCATGTGGAAATTTCACCTGACGGGCAATTTGGTTATGTTACTAATTTCGAATCAAGCGGCAGTGTAAGGACTACAAGAAAGTTTAATACTACCTCAATGACAGTCACGGATATTTTTTATGACCAAGGAATGACCGGTGCTCATGGAATGGCTCTAACAAGAGATGGAAATCTTTTGTATGTAACATCTGAGATAGGGGAGTATATTTTTAAAATAAATACAAATTATTTTTATGAAAGTGACAGTACCTATATAAAATCACCAATAGATCCTACTGTCCCCCCGTCCGGGAGCGGGACATCCAATTTCCGTCCTTATCAGGTATTATTATCTCCTGATGAAAGTCAAATATTTGTAACGTGTAGAGGTTCAAATGAAGTCAGAGTTTATGATGCTGCAGATTTACACCAGGTGAATTCAATACCTTTGGGAGCAAATGCTTTTCCTTTGCTCATGAAATTT
>JBBRTN010000322.1:0-3330 GCA_038244395.1 Ignavibacteria bacterium | reverse complement strand
TTGATTTGAATTATAACTGAGCTGCATTATCCTGAATAATAAAATCTCACAAATCAAAAAGTGATAAAATTATTATGATTAAAATTACGAACTACACAATGAAATACGATTTTGACTGCGGTCCTACATCGCTGGCAATTTTACTCAGCGCTTATGGGAAGAAATACCAGCCCGATGACCTTATAAAAATTTTAAACACAACAGAGGAAAAAGGAACTGCATGGGAAAGTATAAAAAATTTTCTGGTAAGTCTTAATATGTTTGAACTAAAAGTACACCAAAGCATATCACGCGCAAAAAAATTACTCGAAAAACCTGTGCCGCTTCTGGTGTGCTGGGATGTTTTTGGCAACCCGGAAAATTCCCATTATTCAGTTCTTATTAAAATGGATGACAAAAGTGTTTCTATACTCGATCCTGAAGACAAGGGAAAATTCACAACTCATAAATTTTCCGAATTTAAAAAAGACTGGGAGCCTTATTTATACTGGTCTGTGGAGCTGGTCCCAAAAATAATTGAAGCGCCGAAGAATAAATCGCGGGGAGCAGTTACCGGAGATTCACATACACCGAAGAAAGCCGGACTGAATGTTTCAATGGTAAGACAATGGATAAAGCAGGCAGAGAAATGAAAATTCATCATTGCGCTTCTTTTCTGTCATAGGGAATTATTTTATCCCATTCATCTGCGCTGGACCTTGCTACGACTGCTACTACAGGTTCCGTCCCGCTCATATTAAAAACTTCATGCGGAATACCGGGCTCAATAAAAATAAAATCTCCTGCTGTATTTTCAATGACCTTATTGCATCCGGTACCAAACTCATGCCTGACATTCCCTTCCATTATGTAAAGCATCAGTTCAAATCCGTCATGTATGTGCGCATATGCTACACCGCCGGGAGGTATAGTTGCTACGTTCATTGAAAGCGCCTTTGAGCCGACATTCTTTGAAGACATTCCCAGCTTGTAATGAATACCATTCCAGTCCCTGCAATTGCCGCTTCCGCGAATCACAGTGATGCCGCCGCCATTTTCGACATTCTGTGTCAGGTCAATTTCTTTTTCTTTCTTATCCATTGTAATATATAATATAATTTATAGTATTTTTTTTGAAAAATTATTACACCCTTGTAAAAACACGAAAGAAAAATATGTTTAAAATTTTAAATCGTCAAGTTAGTAAGTGAATTGTCAATTATCAATTATTAATTATCAATTGTATAAACAAATATTAAAAATTTCTTTCTTTGAAATAAAAATTAAATTTAATAAGTTATTAAGTTAATAAGATAATAAGTCTAAATGATACTGATGCAGTTTATAAAAAAGCACTTGATGCAGGTGCAGTCTCTGTGATGGAGCCAGCAGATCAGTTTTATGGAGACCGGACCGCAGGAATAAAAGATTCTTTTGGAATCCATGGTGGCTGGGCAACACATATTGAAGATGTAACTCCGGAAGAGATTAAAAAGCGCACAGAAGAACAAATAAGAAATAAACCATAAAAAATTATATGAAGACAAAGTTAATCTCTGTACTGTGTCTTAAGGCATTCATTTTATTTTCATTATCCTTCTTATCCTTATTTCTGTTACCATTCCCAAATGTTAATTCATGCGTTGGGCAATCTCTTGAAACCGAGCTTGCGCCTCTTGTGAAAGAAACCTTCGAAGACCTGAAAGTTCCGGGAGCGATCATCGGTGTATGGATGGGAAACGAAACACCCTGGATAGCAGCGATGGGTATTGCAGATCTTGTAACAGGTCAGCCCATTATGACAGATGATAAAATGCGAATCGGCAGTATCACCAAGACTTTTACCGGAACAGTTTTATTGCAGCTCGCAGGTGAAGGTAAGATAAGCCTTCAGGACCGGCTTGCAAAATTTTTTCCCGATTATCCAAACGGACAAAATATTACAATAGAGGAAGTGGGAGACATGAGAAGCGGATTGTATAATTATTCCGATGATTCTGTTTTTGTGAAAGAGTTTATGAAAAATATGAATACACCTTATACACCTCAAGAATTGATTGCAGTATCACTGAAACACGAACCTTATTTTCCTCCTGATTCCGGATTTCACTATTCGAATACAAATTTTATTCTACTCGGATTAATTATCGAAAAGATTACCGGCAACTCAGTTCAAACTGAAATAAAAAACAGAATACTTGATCCACTGGGAATGACAGAAACAGTTTTTGCAGTTAACTCTGATTTTTCTGCTCCTCATGCTCACGGATACATATATATGGACTCGACCGCGTCGGCACCTGTTGATGTAACCAATCTGGATCCAAGCTGGGGATGGACTGCCGGCGCAATTATTTCTACACTTGGTGATCTTCAGCGTTATGCAAAACCCATGGCAACGGGACAGCTTATAAGTAAAACTTTACAGGCGGAAAGATTAAAGTGGAAGACAATTGACAAACTTACTTCCGGAGTATGGGCAAATAAACCTTTAGGTTATGGATTTGCCATTGCAGACTTTGACGGTGCACACGGTCACAACGGAGGCATTCCGGGCTTTAACAGTTTTATGGGATACATTCCGGAGAAGGATGCTACAATAATAGTACTCGTAAATATGCAGGACAATAAAGCAGGAATAGGACCTGCAGATTATATTGCAAGAATGATAATTGATAAACTGAAGATGAAATAGAAATATTTATTATAATTAACTTTAAAAATCCGTATGAGAAAGTTTTCAATAATTACAGCAGCAGTATTAGTTTTATCCATATGTTTTAATATCTATCAAATAACGGACGCAAAAAACAAAACTCAAAAAGAGATGGACAATAAAAAAGTTACGGGCATTGGCGGAATATTTTTCAAGAGCAAAGACCCGGGGAAAATAAAACAATGGTACAAGGAAAATCTTGGATTGGCAACAAATGAATACGGCGCGACGTTTGAGTTCAGGCTGGCTGACAATCCTGAAGTGAAAGGATATCTTCAGTGGAGTCCTTTTAATGACAAGACAAAATATTTTGATCCTTCGGAAAAAGAATTTATGATAAATTACAGAGTAGAAAATATTGAGAAGCTTGTGTCAGAATTAAAGAAAAGCGGAGTAACAGTTTTGGATGATATTGAGTCAGTTGAATATGGAAAATTTATTCATATACTTGATCCTGAAAATAACAAGATAGAGCTGTGGGAGCCTTCGGACAAATGAATTAAATAAATTTTGTTTTTTTGGAAATCCCATAGACACAACGTTACGTAAATTTATATTAGTAAAGATTTAATCCGATTAAATTTATAGATTATAATAATAATTTCAGTTAAGTTATACCAATTCAAAACAATGAC
>JBBRTN010000321.1:0-3332 GCA_038244395.1 Ignavibacteria bacterium | reverse complement strand
TTTGGAATTCCAATTATTGAAACTATTGACGCGCATTTAAAGAAAGTCCAGGCAATAGTTTTATGTCCGACAAGAGAACTTGCGATACAGGTTTCCGAAGAGATCGGCGAATTACTGAAATATAAAAAGAATGTAAAGATCGTTCCGATTTACGGAGGACAGTCTATTGACAGGCAGATACGCTCGATTCAGTCCGGAGTCCAGATTGTAATCGGTACACCCGGAAGAATGATTGACCATATAAACAGGGGAACGCTGAAGCTCGATTCTGTAAAAATGGTAGTGCTTGATGAAGCGGATGAAATGCTGGACATGGGATTCCGTGATGATATCGAATTGATACTAAAGCAGGTTCCGAAAGAGAGGCAGACAGTTATGTTCTCTGCAACGATGCCGAAGCAGATACTTGACCTTTCAAAAAAATATCTGAATCATCCCGAACATATTAAAGTTGTCCATAAGGAAATAACCGTTCCAAATGTAAATCAATATTACATCGAGCTTAAGCCGAGCATGAAGCTCGAAGCTCTGACCCGTCTGATAGATATTCATAATCCTAAATTATCACTGGTATTTTCAAACAGAAAAAAAAGCGTGGATGACCTCGTATCTCATCTTCAGGCGAGAGGCTATTCCGCCGAAGGTCTTCACGGGGACATGAAGCAAATGATGCGTGACAGGGTAATGGCAAAATTCAGGACCGGTAAACTTGAAATTTTAGTCGCGACAGATGTGGCGGCAAGAGGTATTGATGTTGATGATATAGATGCAGTGTTTAATTATGACATGCCTCAGGACGATGAGTATTATGTCCACAGGATAGGAAGGACAGCGCGTGCAGGAAGAGCCGGTCAGGCATTTACTTTTGTTGTTGGAAAAGAATTCCGGACAATAAAAGAAATTGAAAGATACACGAAGACAAAAATTGTGAGCATGCAGATTCCTTCCATGAAGGATGTCGAGGAAATCAGAACCAATACATTAATCAGTGAGATTAAGGAAGTAGTAGATAACGAAAAGGATTTAAAAAAATATTCTACTGTCATTGAGCGGCTGGTGAATGAGGATTATACTTCACTTGAGATTGCATCAGGTCTTTTAAAAATGGTAATGGGAGCGGAGAAAGCAGAAGAGGCTATTGCTGAGGAAAATTACAGCAGCGAGAAATTCGGACACGGCGACAGGGAAAATAAATTTGACAGATTCGACAAGAAAAATAAGTTCGGCGGAAGAGACAAGAAAAAGAAAGACGGTTTTAAAGGCGGCAATGAAGACATGGTCAGGTTATTCATCAACGTGGGAAAAAATCAGCGTGTAAAACCAAACGACATTGTCGGAGCAATTGCAGGAGAAGCGGACATACCGGGCAAGGTGATAGGTGAGATTGCAATCTTTGATAAATACAGTTTTGTAGAGGTGCCGAAAAAATATGCCGACAAAGTTGTCAAGATTATGGATAAGAATACTATCAAAGGAAAGACTATTGCAATGCAGGTGGCTAATGAGAGACAGTATTAATTTAAAATAATTTTTAATAGTTATAGCGCTTATGAAGCTTCCAAAGTCAGCTGCCAATGCGGGAAAAATTTGAAACAGAGAGATTGATATTGCGGACTCTCGATGAGTCCGATATTGAAGATATGATTGATTATTATTACAGGAACAAGAAATTTCTTGAACCATGGATCCCAAAGACAGGAGATGAATTTTATACTTATGAATTCCAGCTAAGAAGAATTAATTACGAAAAAGAACTCCGCGACAAGGATATAGAATACCGCTTCAGGATTTTTAAAACAGAACAGCCCGAAAGAAGTATAGGCAATGTTTCCGTTTCGCATATTGTAAGAGGAGTACTGCAAAGCGCATTTCTCGGATACAGTATCGATGAAAATGAAAACGGGAAAGGAATTGCAACCGAAGCCATCGGGAGGATAATCGAAGTATCGTTTAATGAACTGAACCTTCACCGCCTCGAAGCAAATGTAATCCCTTCAAATGCAGCATCTATAAGAGTCCTGGAAAAATTAAATTTCGTGAAAGAAGGATATTCCAAAAATTATTGCAGGATAAATGGAAAGTGGCAGGATCATATTAGGTTTGCAATACTCAATAATAATTTTAAATAATTACGAATAATTTTAATAAGTTTGACCTGTGAACAATAAGCTCTTCATATTTGATATGGACGGAGTACTGATCGATTCGGAGCCGGCTTATCTTGAAATGAACAAAAAATTATTTTCCGAATATGGTATTGAAATGGACGATGAGAACTATAAAGCGCTTGTAGGATTGCCGTCACTGCCAATGTGGACAATGCTGAAGAAAAAATATAATTTAAAGAATGAGGTTAGCGAGTTTATGGATCTGGAGAGAAGGCGGATGATTGAAATTTTAGATTCGGAAATAATTTCAGGACCAATGGACGGAGCAGGAATTCTTCTGCAATTATTGAAAGAGAAAAATTATAAATTAAGCGTAGCCTCATCATCAGCAAAGGCGAATATAGATTTTATTTTAAACAAGCTTGATTTGAAAAAATATTTTGATTTTATCATAAGCGGCGAAGAAGTGACCAACGGCAAGCCCGCGCCGGACATATTTCTTAAAGCTGCAGAGAATCTGAATACCGTTCCGGAAAAAAGTTTTGTGATTGAGGATTCAGCAAACGGAATCAAGGCGGCAAAATCAGCCGGAATGTATTGCATTGGTTTTACAAATCATAATTCCAATCAACAGGATTTATCGGATGCGGATTTGATAATAAATAATTTTAGCCGGGAATCAATAAACGAAATCCTGAAATTCGCAGATAAAAATTAAAAACAGATTAGCTTGGGAAACATCGAACAAAAAATTCATACATCAAAGAACGGAACCGACATATTAATCCGCGATGCAAAACCCAAAGATGCAGCTAAAATTATCTCAATCAATAAAAAAATAATTGACGAAAAAATTTTCATGCTTAGGGAACCTGAAGAAGGAAATTATACAATTGAAAATGAAATCCGGAATATAGAAAACCATTTACGTAATCCGGAATCATTATACATTGTCGCAGAAACCGAAGCCCAAGATGAAGTGATAGGTTTCCTGGAAATTCAAAACGGATCTTTAAACAGGACTTCGCATACCGCGATGTTTTCAATGTTCATACAGAAAGAATACAGGGAATCCGGCATCGGCAGCCTGCTGCTCCGGACTTTGCTGAGCTGGGCTGAAAAAAATCCTGTAATTGAAAAAGTGACTCTTGCAGTTTTTTCAACCAATGAAAGGGCGATTAACCTGTATAAAAAATCCGGCTTCACTGAAGAAGGAAGGTGCCC
>JBBRTN010000320.1:0-3342 GCA_038244395.1 Ignavibacteria bacterium | reverse complement strand
TACTGGACATGGTGTTCCCGGTGCATTTATGAGTTTGATTGGGATAGAACAACTCAATAAAATTGTTGGAGAACGAGATGTGTACAAGCCTTCGTTAATATTAGATGCTTTGCATTCCGGTGTGAGAGAGGCATTAAAGCAAGATGCGAATGAATCGCGAGATGGAATGGATGTGGTTTTGTGTAAAATAACTCCAAATGTAAATGAAATAGAAATTGAATATGCAGGAGCAAATCGTCCTTTGTGGATCTTTAGAAAGCTGGACGAAAAATATAGTTTTGAAGAAATAAAAGCAGACCCGAATGAGTTCAAAAGAAAAATCGAATCCATCGGTAAGAAATGCATTGTAATGAATCCCGGAGATGAAATCGACATCTAGAGCCTGAGTTATTTCAAGAAAAAAAATAATTATTGACAAAAATAATTTCCATATCAAACCAAAAAGGCGGAGTAGGAAAGACAACTACTGCAATAAATCTTTCGGCTTCCATCGCGACGCACGGAAAGAGAGTATTGCTTATTGATGCCGACCCGCAGGCGAATGCGACTTCCGGGCTCGGGCTTGAAGCCGGTATTGACGGAAGGTCTACATATGAAATATTCATTTCAAACAGGACTCTGATTGACTGTGTAAAGAAAACACAGGTTAATAATCTTGATATAATTACATCAAATATAAATCTTGTTGCAGCTGAACTCGAACTCGTGGAAATTCCTTCACGTGAAAGTATTCTGAAAAACAAAATTTCTGATTTCATAAATGGAGGCGGAGGCAGTACTCCTTACGATTTTATTTTCATTGATTGTCCTCCTTCTCTCGGACTGATAACGGTAAATGCGCTCACCGCGGCAAATTCACTGCTCATACCTGTTCAGTGCGAGTATTATGCGCTCGAAGGATTGTCCCAGCTTTTGAACACTATAAAGAATGTAAAAAGTATTTTTAACCCGACTTTGAATATCGAAGGATATCTTCTGACAATGTTTGACTCAAGATTAAAACTTTCCAACCAAATTGAATCAGAGCTGCGGAAATTTTTCGGAGAAAAAGTTTTCACCACAAAAATATTCAGAAACGTAAAAATCGGAGAGGCGCCGAGCTACGGAAAACCTGTTATAATTTATGACTCTTCATCTACCGGTGCTATGAACTATATGGAGCTTGGAAAAGAATTTTTAATAAGAAACGGACTCATGAAGGAAGAAGATTCCGCAAACCAAATCCAGCAAACAGAACAAAAAAATGATTTGCAAATAAGTGAACAGAACACAACAATAGAAAATGGAAAATAAATCTTCAGTATTAGGAAAAGGACTTTCGGCAATATTCACTGAAAAAAATGTTGACATTGGCTCGGTGCAGGATGTTGCTGAAAAAGGCGCAGACAGGATTTTAGTCAGCAGGATAAAAGAAAATCCTTTGCAGCCGAGAGAAGATTTTGATGAAGGGAAATTAAAAGAGCTCGCCGATTCAATAAAACAAAATGGACTTATACAGCCAATCACAGTGAAAAAAGACGGAGATAATTATATACTGATCTCCGGTGAAAGAAGACTGAGAGCAGTTAAATTAGTCGGGCTTGAAAAAGTGCCGGCGTATATTTATGAAAGACCGGCAGATGCAGCTGATTCCGTCGGAGGGATGAATGAAAATTTACTCGAGCTTGCGCTGATAGAAAATATTCAGAGGGAAAATCTTAATCCAATGGAGCTTTCAGATTCATATAAAAAATTACTTGACGAATATAATCTCACACAGGAGCAGGTGGCTGAGAAAGTTTCCAAGCAAAGAAGCACAGTTGCAAATTACCTCAGACTGCAGAATCTGCCTGTCGAAATAAAAGTATCCGTCAGAAAAAATGAAATTTCAGAAGCACATGCACGTATGCTTTTGAGAATTGACAATACCGAAGACCAGCTTACCTTATGGAAGAGAATTATTAATGAAAAAATATCCGTAAAGAATCTTGAAGAGATTACCAAGCCATCGGCAAGAAGGCAAAGGACAAAGAAATTAAAACTCGGTGAAATATATGATCCCTATTTTCAAAAAATAGAGGATAAACTCAGAAATTTCTTTGGAACAAAAGTTACGATAAAAAGGAAATCGAAATATTCCGGGGAAATCATTATTGATTACTTTTCGGGTGAAGACATATAAAGAATAATCGAAAAGTGCGACCTGAAAAACTGAACGCAATAATTTAAATTTAAAAACAATTCATGGAAAATAAAGTAATTTTGTTCTCGGACAAGGCTCCAAAGCCCGTCGGTCCTTATTCACAGGCAGTTGAATTTGATATGCAAAAAAAATTAATATACACTTCAGGACAGGTGGCATTAAACACTGAGGGCTTTCTCGTTTCGGAAGATATAAAGTCACAAACAAAACAAACTCTTGAAAATTTACAAAATATTCTCGAGGATAACGGCTCTTCAATGGAGAATGTAATAAAGGCAACTGTATTTTTAAAAGACATGGATGACTTTGCAGAAATGAATTCAGTTTATAATGATTATTTCGGTAACTCTCTTCCTGCAAGAAGCACTATTGAAGTTGCCTGTCTTCCTTTAAACGCAAGAGTTGAAATAGAATTAATTTCATTTAAAAATTAATTCCAAATGAAAAATTATATTTTTAATCAGCTTTATGAGAAGTCATGCCCGGGAGATGTTCACTTTACAGTGGGAACTGTCATCAGGTCAGCAATGGAAACAGTCTGGGATAATGTATGTAAAGGCGAGATCGTAAAAAAATATTTTACATCAGATGCAAGGCGCGATCTGGATAAAGGCGGAGAAATACTATGGGTCTGGGGGGAAGAAGCCGCATTGATCAGCGTGCTGGAGGTATATCCCAATGAAAAAATAGTTTTTGAATGGAACGGCTATAACGTGGATTACAGAATACGAACTGAATTTCTTTTTGAAAGCAATAACGGAAAAGTAGTATTAAAAATAAAAGAAACAGGATGGGAGATGAATGAAGAAGGTACTAAAAGCGCATTTGCAAACTGCAGCGGATGGACGGAATTTTTAAATGCCCTGAAAGTTTTTACAGAGCATAAAATATCATTTTTAAAATAACTGTAAAAATAAAAAAGTCTGAACAAGCAGACTTTTAATATTAAGCTTATTTATTAAAAATTATTTACCGAGCTTGTTAACGTGTTTTGCTAACTTGGATTTTTGATTCGCAGCTTTATTCTTGTGTATTATTCCTTTCACAGCTGCCCGGTCTAATACCGCAACTGTCTTTTTCAATTGTTCCTCTGCTCCGGTCTTATCTTTTATTACAAGAACTCTCTTGACTGATCCTTTTATTAATACTTTAAAAGTTTT
>JBBRTN010000319.1:0-3343 GCA_038244395.1 Ignavibacteria bacterium | reverse complement strand
GTTTCGACGACGGGTTTGACTGGCGCCATCACGAATCTCTCAGGAATCTGAAAGTCATTGATGAATATGATTTTATAAACGAGGATAAAAATACTTTTGCCGAGCCAAATCAAAAATATAAAGATGAAGATAATCAGGGAGCGCATGGTACAGCAACGCTTTCTTCTATGAGTGGCTACAAAGAAGGAAAGCTCGTCAGCCCTGCGTTTGATTCCGAAATCCTGCTGGCAAAGACAGAATATATTCCCAGCGAAACACCAATGGAAGAGGACTTCTGGCTTGAAGCCGCAGAATGGGCTGAGTCAAAGGGCGCAGATGTAATCACGAGTTCATTAATTTATAAAGGTTATGACAGTCCATTCGAAAATAATTCTTACAGCTATGATGACTTCAATGGGAATACTGCGATCACGACTTTAGCCGGAGACAGAGCTGCATATCTTGGAATAGTTGTGTGCCAGGCAATGGGAAATTATGACCAGACAGCGATTCCTTCACTTGGCTCGGCTGCAGACGGTGATTCGGTAATCTCAGTGGGAGCTGTTACATTCTCAGGCGAGCCCGCAAGTTTTACATCTAATGGTCCCACCAAGGACGGCAGGACAAAACCTGATGTTGTCGCGCCGGGAGTCTATGTGTATGTCGCCGAGGTAAAAGAAGTTTCGGGTAATGATTCTACATATGAATACGAAAGCGGTACATCATTTTCCACTCCTATTACTGCGGGAATTTGCGCTTTAATTTTATCTGCTCATCCGGAATTAACACCGATGCAGGTGAGAGATGCTCTCAGAAATACTGCAAGCCTTTCGAATAGTCCTAATAACGTTCTCGGCTGGGGAATAGTCAATGCTTATGATGCTATTCTGTATTTCGGACCTGCATGGAGCAATGAGCCCGATATGAAAGTCACTGAAAATGGTCTGAAAGTTTCTACCTATCTTGCATCTAAAGATGTAATAGATCCTGTCTCGGTTAAATTTAATTATTCAACTGACGGAGGAAACAGCTATGAAGAAGTTAATATGAGTTTGGTTGAGCCAAATGGCGACCAGAATAATTCAGGAAAATATTCGGTGGTGCTGAATGATATTCAAAGCGCCTCTAATCTAAAATATTATTTTTCAGCTCAGGATTACAACGGAGGAAAATCGGTTTATCCGTTGGAAGTATCGGCAGCGAATTAATCTTGTGAATATATTTCTCTTTCCACAATCTCACACAATATATGCCCTGCAGTTATATGTCCTTCCTGTATTCTTTGAGTATTGTCAGAGGGGATCAGTAGGCTGGCGTCACATTCATTAATCAGCTTCCCTCCGTCTCTTCCGAGAAAACCAATTGTAATAATTTTTTTTTCGTTTGCCTTTGCAACTGCCTTCAGAATATTCGGAGAGTTGCCGCTTGTCGAAATACAAACCAGCGCGTCACCTTCCTGTCCGATCCCTTCAACATTGCGGGCGAAAACGTTTTCAAAACCTATGTCGTTGCCGGCTGCCGTTAAATTGGATGTATCAGTCGTCAGAGCAATTGAACCGATTGCAGGACGATTAAGGTCATGGGAAAGGCGTATCATAAATTCGGTTGCAAGATGCTGCGAATCAGCTGCGCTTCCGCCGTTACCGATGAACATTATTTTTTTCCCGTTCTTAACCACCTTTATTAGTTCATCTGCTATTTTATTCATTTCATCATAACATTTTTCAAGCATCAGCTTCTTGGTTTCCGCACTTTCATTTAATGACTCTTCAATAAAATTTTTCCTTATAAACATGTTTCAAAAATTTAAATTAATAATGCTCGTTTCTTTTAACTTATTTTTTTTCATTTCTTAAAGCCGGATCTTATTCAGTAATCTGATTAACAATATTCTCGGCTACGCCAATCGTGTCCCGAAAGACCAGTTCACATTTCGCGCTTATCTCATCACGGTAAGTTTTGTTATTCAGGATTTCACGGAACACTCTGTAAAATTGTTTTGTATCCGTAACCAGGATTCCGCATCCCGACTTAATCAGGATTTCATCTTCATCCGAGTTCTTCACATCATTGGAAAATAAAATAGGCATATTAAATATAGCAGGTTCTAAAATATTATGAAGCCCTGTTCTGAATCCGCCTCCGACATAGCTGAGATAAGCTATCGAATACAGTTTTGAAAGAAGTCCGACTCTGTCCACAATAATAAAATTCTCATCTTTATAATTTTCCAGCTCTGAAAAACGTATAGTCTTTATATTCTTATATTTACTTTCTATCACTTTCTCTATGAAAGCAATTTTAGTTTCTTTCGGCTCGTGCGGCACCAATAGAGTCAGTAGGTCCCGGTCAAACTCAAGTGATTTGTCAATTGCAGGAAGAATTACGTCTTCATCATCCTTCCATGAGCTTCCCATGACAAACACTTTCTTGTTCTCTATTATTTTCTCAGAAATGAAATCATTTGAAGTGATTTTTTTTGCAGACTGGTAAACTCTTTCAAATTTCGAATCGCCTATCTTTATTATCTTTACATTTTCTCCGGACAATTTCTTTATGTAATTACTTTCGTCGTAATCATCGATCACAAAGATTGTATCTATCATTCCGTATAAAGTTTTCTTGAATGAACTCACTACGGGAATATTCCAGGTAGAATCTTTTTCGTCATATCTTGCATTTGCCAGAATTGTTTTAATACCTCTTTTCTTGGCTTCGTAAAGTATATTATACCACAGGTCATAGCGCATAAAAATTATCATCTCGGGTTTTATTAAATCAAGATATTTTTTCTGATTGGATACGGAGTCAAACGGGATATAGCTTTTGGCAACATCAGGTAAGTTTATTTTGGAATTTTTATAGCCCGAAGGAGAAAAAAAGGAAAGAATTATATTGTACTTCTTTTTTCTCAGTTCTTCCACCAAAGGAAGAGCCTGCTGAAATTCTCCGAGTGATGAAGAATGTATCAAAACATTTTTCCTTTTGCTGAAAACAGAAAGAGATTTATTCAGACTACTGAATAAATCTCTTCTTCCGCTAAAACCTTCTCTTACTTTTAAATTGAATATTGAATAAAGCCTGAATAACAGCCACAGTACAGGGACACCAATAAAATTATAAATGATAAACCAAAAAGTTCGCATGGCAATGGAATTAAACTTCCATAATCTCTTTCTCTTTCAGTACGAGCAGGTCCTCTATATCCTTTATGTGCTTATCGGTAAGTTTCTGTACGTCAGCCTCTGCATGTTTTCTTTCGTCTTCGGAAATGTGCTCTTCCTTTTCGGTCTTCTTTAAATGTTCAATGGAATCTCTTCTCAGGTTTCGGATTGCAACTTTACCTTCTTCTGCAAATTTTTTT
>JBBRTN010000318.1:0-3349 GCA_038244395.1 Ignavibacteria bacterium | reverse complement strand
GATAATACCGTCGCGCCTAAAACATTATTGTTGGACCTGTTAAAATTATCTAATAATACCGAACTCATATTCGAAGCCGAACCTGAAGTTATTATACTCAGATAAGGAGGTGTTCCATCCGTTTTATAATTAATCTGCGAGCCGGTTCCGTTATAAGAATATACCATAAAATAATAATTCGTATTCGAGAACAGGTTACTGAATGTATAAGTGTTGGCTGCATTATAGCTAATATTTACCACAGCATTTCCTGAAACGAGATTTGTGTTATCAGGGTAAGCAACTCCGTCCGACGGCGGAGTAAATGAATTATGATTATTTGCCATCAGCAAATATCCTGAAGGCACCTGTGATCCCGGGACTGCATCAGACCAGTTAAGCTGGATAGAGCCTGAGGTTACATTGCCCGAAGCAAAGTTTGTGATATAGTTTGTAGGTTCCGCAGCAAGACCGGAATTAACAGTTGAATTAGTCTGAGGCACTATTCCGTCAATTTTATAATTTATCTGACTGCCTGATCCGTTATAGGAATAGATTGTAAAATAATAAGAATTGTTCTGAATAAGATTATTGAAAGTATATGTATTTGCATCAGAGTAAGGAATGTTTACAACAGAATATCCGTCAGAAAGATTTGTATCATTATTATAAACAGAACCGTCTATTGGTATGAAATAATTATTTTTATTGTAAGCGACAAGCAGATATCCCGAGGGAAGCTGTGCTCCCGTCGCGTCATTCCAGTTAACATGAATCGAGTTTCCTGTAACAGATGAATTAAAATTCGTAACGAAATTTGCGGGTTCAGTTGAATAAACAGGATTCAATTTTGTAAGGGTATTGAAATCAATATAGTTCACATATTCAGGATGGTCTACAAACGGATCCCTGTTTTGTTGAATTGATTGTATGTAATTATTTCTGTCGACTTCCCATTTATCCGGCGGGTCCTGACGCATCCAGTCCAGTAAAATATTAACTTCCTGCGGACCTTCACTCAGCGATGGCAGCTTTGTATTATTAAGCCAGTTAAAATTCCATGTATAGCCTGATAGTCCGTCATATCTTACGCTCATATAAAGCAGCGCTCTTGCTGCATCTCCTTTGTCACTGTCTCTGGGCTCATAAACGATTTGTCCATTCGCATTTGTTCCTACCTTTCCTTCAAGGAATTGATAAGTAACATTTAATACAATCCCAAGAGGATGATTGCTTCGCCTGCCGTTTGCATTATTGTTGTGAGTTGGAAAAAGGTGATGCTGATCCGAATACTGGTCGCTGCCGGTTGAAGCATTTGGCATCCAGCTCTGCGCCCATGTGTGCTCCCTGCTCATTGTCCCCCAGGTGAATATTCCGCTGTAGATGTATTCATAACCTGAGTATACACAGAAAACAGACCTTGTCCCGTTTCCGTTATCTATGGAAGCAAAATTTGCTATGTTGGTCTCATCAAAATTATCATAAGGAATACGAGTATACGGGCTTCTTATCCTGCCTTCAAGGTCTGATACAAATGAAGTTGAGGCTGTAGAAATTGTGTTATAGTATGTTAATTGGGAATAGACTCCGGGAACAAAACATAAGATAACAAAAGTTGTAAAGATTGCTCTGATAGATGATTTATAGTTTATCAATTTTATTATTAATTAAGAAAGTGAATTTTATGAAAATAAAATTCACCTTGTTTTTATAAAGTATCTTTATTTGTTTATACAAAATATAGGAAACAATTTGTAATATCAACTGTAATTTAGAACTAACAAGTTCAGAATGTTTGATTTACCAAAACATTTATTATTGTCTGAACCTTGATTTCCTGATTGAACCCCCCGGCGGTATCTCGTGATCTGCCTATATCCAATATTAAAAAAGCCGGAAACTTTCATTCCCGGCTTTATTGAAACTACAACTTGTGATTTAATTATTAAGGTCTTATTAAACCGACAAAATTAAATGAATTATTTTCTGCAATCACCTGATCGGAAATATCTACAAAATTATCGCCGTTAATATCGGTCTTTACATATCCTACCGTAAATGAAGTCGCTGCATTTTCAATCAATGATAAATCCGTTAAATCTACACTCCCATCCTGGTTCGCATCACCGCTGTAAATACAGAACTTACCTGATTTTAATTTCTCGTTGCTTCCATACGACTTGTTTGCGGCTGTAGTAAAAGTATAAATTGCTGTTGAATCAAGTTTGAAAACTACTCCGTTGGCGCTCCAGGTTTCAAGTGAATTCCTGTGTTTTACAACTATATACTTTGACGAATTACCGGTGTTAATGAATGATAGAATTCCATTACCGGCAGAATTTAATAAGACCTTGCTCGAGTCTGTTATCGTGTAAGGTGATACCGTATTTCTAAGATAGACTCTTGCAGTATCAGGTACCATTGTACTTCCGTCCCAGAATCCTTCAACTATAGAAGTCAGATTAAGAGAAGTAACCTTGTTTGAAACTGTCGAATTATTAAATTGTATTCCCCATGCATAGACTCTTCCGGTATCAGCACTTCCGCCGTCATCAGTGATTCTGAGAACCCATATTCCCTGCGTCAGATCTCCGTTAAATATTGTACTGAAGTTTTTCTCCGGTCTTATGCGCGGCGCGAATGAAGTATAACGTACTGTTGTGACCAGACTGTCCCCCTGGTCATCAAAAATTGTTACAACATTATCATTAGCGGAAGACATTGTATTGTCAGTTGAAAAATCGAGCGATTCTCCGTTAGGTCCGATCAGGTACAGATCTAAATTTGTATCATCAGTGTGGTTTATTCCTACAAATAAATTCAGGTCACTGATAGTCACATTAAACGGAATATATATACTGTCGTCGACTGTACCGATTCCTGTGGTCAAAGGAATTTTTTTACCGGATTGTTTCATATTATAACCGTCTATGAAAGAGTTACCATCCGCCCTGTTCATAGGAGAAATCGGCTGATTAGCAATTGTCCCCGGGTGATTAAACTTTGCATCATTCTTGAAAACCAATCTTGGTCCTCCGTCCCCGTTATCATTCAGATAACCGTCCAGATTATAGCATACATTTACAAACGCGGGATTCGGCTGATTAACCGAATCTATTGATTTGTAAATATAATTTTTAATCTGATCATTTGTCTTTGCAATATTTGAAATTCTTACTTCATCAATGTATCCGTTAAAGAAATTAGAAACTGTTCCTGAAATATTGTCTGCTCCGATTGTTATAGAATCTGTATTGGGTCCTATTGCTCCTGTTATTGCCGAGAATGAAGTATCAAGGACTCCGTTAATGTATATTGCGGTTAAGGTTCCGTTATAAGTTGCGGCAACATGCGTCCATCTTCCGCCGGT
>JBBRTN010000317.1:0-3361 GCA_038244395.1 Ignavibacteria bacterium | reverse complement strand
TAAGCACGATTGTAATTTTTATTCCATTTGTATTAATGACCGGTGTCGCGGGTGCATATTTCAAAGTTCTTGCATTGACTATGATAATAACACTAAGCTCTTCCTTTATTGTAACATGGATGATATTACCGACACTGTTTTTATTTTTGCCTTTTAAAAAGAAAGAACATAAGGAAATACGGCACCGGACGGGATGGATAACTTTTTTTGTGCGTCATACATATATCAGCATAATTTTTATAATATTATGTGCATTAGCATTATGGTTGGTTCCGGGAAGATTACCATCGGGATTTTTACCGGAGATGGATGAGGGAAGTATAGTATTGGATTTTAATAGTCCTCCGGGAACAACTTTAGAAGAGACAGACAGAATGTTGAAACAGGTTGATGAAATTTTGAAAGGGCAGCCGGAAGTAGAAAGCTTTTCAAGAAGGCTGGGAACACAGATGGGATTTTTTATTACAGAACCCAATAGTGGTGATTTTCTCATTCAGTTAAAAAAAGAAAGGACGAAATCATCGGTTGAGGTTTCTGATGAAATACGGACACAAATTGAATCGAGCTTACCGCAGCTTAGAGTGGATTTCGGACAGGTCATTGGTGATATGCTTGGGGATTTAATGAGTTCTGTACAGCCAATCGAAATAAAATTATTTGGAAACAACAGGGACAGTATAGAAAATATTTCGCAGCAAATTGCCGACATCGTTACTAATGTTCAGGGTACGGCAGATGTCTTTGACGGGATTACTATTGCAGGTCCTGATATTTTAGTGAAACCGGATGAAGCTTTATTGGCACAAATAGGAATTAATCCCTCGGATTTTCAATTTCAATTACAAACGCAGATAGAAGGCACTGTAGTCAGCAGTTTTATTGACAAAGAGCAGCAGGTTGATATCAGAATGATTTATCCCGGAGCTTTATATACTACGGTGCATTCATTACAAAATAATAACATACTTTTGCCAAACGGTTCTTTCAAAACTCTCAACACTGTAGCAAAGATTCAGATTGAAAAAGGAGCTGCAGAAATCGACCGCGAGAATCAGCAGATGATTGGAATAATTTCGGCACGGCTTAACAACCGGGACCTTGGCAGCACACTAAAAGACATTCAAACAGCGTTAGACGAAAAATTAGTACTTCCTTCGGGCTTTCATATTGAATACGGAGGCTCTTATGCAGAGCAGCAAAAAGCGTTCAAGGAATTGTTGTTAATTTTAATTTCCGCATCACTTCTCGTTTTTATTGTTATGCTTTTTTTATTCCGTCAAATAACTATTTCATTTATTATAATTATTATTGCAGTACTCGGAGCTGCCGGAAGCTTTATGGCACTTGTCATAACCAACACTCCTTTAAACGTTGGCAGCTATACAGGGATAATTATGGTGATTGGAATCATCGGAGAGAATGCTATTTTCACCTATCATCAATACATGGAAGCCGTTCTGACAATGAATAAGGAACAAGCAATTATTTATTCAATATCAAAAAGACTGAGGCCAAATTTAATGACAGCTTCGGCTGCTATTATCGCTTTAATGCCATTAGCATTGGGTTTAGGAACGGGTGCACAGCTTCACCAGCCGCTTGCTATAACTGTCATAGGAGGTTTCATCGTTGCTTTGCCTTTGCTTCTGATTGTACTTCCCGGTATGATTAAAATATTTATCAAAGAAGATAAGCAAATAATTGTTCAGTGAATATAAAACAATTTAAAAAAGCTTTTACATTTTCAGATTATATTTTTCCGAAGTTTGTAATAAATTCTTCAACCTTATATTTTACTTCGCTATCACGGATTGATGCGATGCCAAAATTAATTTTTGACTAGTCTAAAGCCAGGTAGTGCTTGTAAATTTCACTTTTTGTAATTTGTTTTATAAGGGTTCCTTTCAATTAAGAAGTTCATTTTCTACGAACAAATTGTATTACTGCGAAATTAATTCGTACTAACTCAAATTGAAAGTGAACCCTTTGTTAATTTACCGACGACGGAAAATTTTTTATAAAATTATTTATGGACATGTACATGTATAAACAGTGTGATCACAATTCGAAGTATATACTACATTTCCCAAAGCACCCGGAGGCCTGTTCCAAAACTGTAAATAGCCGCTTTGAACCGGATCTGAAATTGTCTTTGCATAGAATGCCATGTTTTCACAAATGATTTCAAGATCAATTCCGTCGACAATGCCATCCCTGTTAACATCAGTATAACGTCCTGCTCCGGCCGGCAAACCATAGTCCAGCGCCAGATTGTCTCCGTCTTCAGAATCAATTTCTCCATCACCGTTTGTATCGCCGTTATAAATAAAATATTTGCAGCCGCATGTCTTTAAATTATCACAGTATGCCTTTGAATAACCCGTAGTGAAGTCATAATTTAAAAATAGATTGGGAATTGTAGAGAAAGTTTCTCCTGAATTTTTGCTCCAGGTATCAAGCGCGCCGGGATATTTTACTACTATATAAAATTTATTGCCCGCCGGAATAGCCAAAGCATTAGGAGAATTAACCCAGACAGTTCCGGTCGAGCTGAATTGTTTATTTGAGAAGACATCAAATGGTGCAGCTGAAACAGCGTCTCCGTTTACATTGCATTCCCATAATTCAATTGTAATATTTTTAGGATTTGGATCCGGGGTAGGAATTCCTTCGATGAAAGCTTTCACTCTTATAATCCCGCCGGTAAAATTAAATGCAGTTGCTTCATCCGCGCCCATATAAGGAGCGGTTGTGCTTCTTACATCAGTCGGATCAAAGTCATTTGTGATTGCCAGTCCGCTAACTCCGATCAGATCATAATCTCCGATGGAAGATCCGGTAAGATGCAGATCACCGGTTGATTCATTTACAAAACTAACATCCTTGAAAATAGTATTTTGTTCGTTCGTTCCGGCGGTGCATTGATAATCCTGCAGGCTTCGGGTTTCGATGTAATTGTTGACAGAAAGCTGGTAATCTACAATTTCATTTTCCGCCCAGAAGCAGTTATAATCAGCAAATATAATTCCGATGTCTTGAGATTGAGAGCAAGCTAAATTATAAGTACCTCCTGATATTTTATTGATCGAAATATTATTCTTTAGATTTATTGTACTTGGATATTGATAAGCCTCGCAAGCAATACCAATAGAAGAAGAGTTGTTATTTGTAAATGTCCCACTTAGGAAAATGCTGTTATGAAAAATGTTAGAAGTATACGATATTGAGCTTGAAATTTCTAAAGGACTTATTCCGTAGACGAATGTAGAATTAGGATTATTGTTCACAATGGAAATAAAATTGTTGATAATGTTTATTGTTGTTGTATTTGATCCGGGAGCGCTTAATGGTTGTGGTATTG
>JBBRTN010000316.1:0-3369 GCA_038244395.1 Ignavibacteria bacterium | reverse complement strand
TTTCTTCCCCTGTAAAACCAAGTATGTCAATTAGTCCTGCCCTGTTGACTTCAAGTGAAATTACTTTGCATGCCAGCGCAATGTCCGCAAGCAAATCCGAAAGCTGCCCGGAGGCTTCGGGATATTTTCTTTCCTGCTCTATTATGTGCCTGTAAAATGTTGTGAATTTATTTACCATTAATATTTTCTGATGTCTTAAATAATTTTATATTATCGCTAAGATCATATACTTTTGTCTTAAGGAGTTTCTGCAGAATACTCGAAGCCGCCGCTGACCGGAATCCTGCTTCACAATGAACCACAACCGGCTTATCTTCCGGTATTTCTTTAAATCTCTCACGGATTTCATTTAGAGGAATCCAGATTGAGCCGTCAAATATTTTTCCTTTAACAACTTCCGATTTATTCCTGACATCAACTATAGTGTAGCCGCTCATTTCTTCTTCAAATTCTTCAGCATCAATTGTTTCTGATTTTTCAGGCATTGAAATGTCACTGTGAACCAGTGCTCCTGCTATGTTTTTCTCGTATCCGATTTTTGCTGCTCTGCCTATTACCCTTTCAAGACTTTCTTCAGAGTCAGCTATAAGATAAAACTTTTCTTCCGGTGAGACAAGCGATCCAAGCCAGGTCTCAAAGGATGATTCTTCACGGAGATTAATTGCGCCGTTAAAATGACCTTCGTTAAAATCCGCTTTTTTTCTGGTGTCAATTATGACAGAGCCTTTGCTGATTTCTTCATAAGAATTTATATGCTTTACCTTCTTTACACTTTCTTCGAAACCGGGAGCTCCAGCTCTGTTTAACTCGACATCATATGGAAAATATTTCGGAACGAATGACTGGTCCCTGAGCAGTTCAGCAACAAATTCATTTTCACTCATAGGCTGCAAAGCATAATTGTCTCTTTTTTCTTTTCCAATTGTCGAATAATTATCCTTGCTTGCAGACTTACCGCAAAGTGAGCCCGCGCCATGTGCCGGATAAACGAGAATTGAATCCTGAAGAGGCATAAGTTTTTTTGTAATGGTATTATACATCATTCTTGCAAGCTCGTCTTTACTCTTGTTAATTGAGCCTGCGGATTCACGCAAATCAGGCCTTCCCACGTCTCCCACAAATAGTGTGTCACCCGTTGCTATGGCGTAATCATTTCCGTCCTCATCCTTAATCAAAACGCAGATACTGTCCGGAGAATGTCCGGGAGTATTAATCGGAATTAATTTTATCCTTCCGATTTTTAATTCATCACCTTCATCGAAGGGAACAAATTTATATTGCGGATTTACTAATTTACTTATATAAATTTTTGCGCCGGTTGTTTTTGAAATCTCAAGATGTGAACTTACAAAATCCGCATGAGGATGGGTTTCAATTACGGCAACGATTCTTGCGTTATTTTTCTTAGCATACTCATAATACTGTGAAGGATCTCTCGCCGGGTCTATTAATGCAATTTCGTTTTCACTGAGTACTGCGTAAGATGCATGCGCCAGACTTTTATCATAAAATTGTTTCAGTTCCATAATATTAAAAAATTCTGTACTGGAGTTAACAAGTATGTATTAAAAAATAAACTTCCGCAAATACGTTCATGGCAGATTTCAAAATTAAGCATTACTATTTATCTATATGAAACCCATGTTCGTGCCATGAAATTATTCCGTTGGTTAAATTATAGACTTCTTCAAACCCAAGGTCTCTCATTAGAAACATTGCCTGTCTGCTCCTGTTTCCCGAGCGGCAATAGACAAGATATTTTTTTCTTTTATCGAGTACATCTATTTCATCTTCAAAAGTCTCTTTATAAAAATCTATGTTTGTCGCATCTTTAAGATGTCCGTTGGAATATTCTTCCGGAGTTCTTACGTCAAGTAAAACATAAGCATCTGCTTCGAAGAGGTCTTTAAATGATTGTGTGTCCACATCTTTGTGATTCATAGCTTTGTTTTTTTAATATATTTATTATGTTTTTAAATATTCAGTCATGAGTTCTTTCCCGCACACTTTAAACTTAATTACAACTTATCTATACTTAATTTTATAATTTAATAAATTTAATCATATTTATTTATAATGAAATTATTTCTTTTGTAATTATATATATTCCCATAACAAGTACAAACCATCCAAAGGATTTTTTTAAATTTTTCCCGGAAATAAATCTTGTAAGATAGCTTCCTGCAATGATCCCGGTAATTGCAAAGCAGAGGAAGATTAATATCATCCTCCAGTCAATAATATAATTACCGGTTAAATCTCCGATGAAGCCTGACAGCGAATTCGCGGCAATTATTAAAAGCGAAGTTCCGATGGCTGATTTTACGGGAATTTTTGCCAGGAGCACCAGCGCCGGGACTATAAGGAAACCGCCTCCCGCGCCAACGAGACCGGTTACAAGACCAACGAATAAGCCGTAATAAATCATCTTGGCATAATCAGATCTTTCCATCGGCTTATCAATATTCTTTTCCTTCTCCTTTCTGAATATCATTGAAAGAGAAGAGAGAAGCATAATTACTGCAAAGAAAAATAATATAAAGAGATTTTTTGTAATCGTTATCTTTTCGTTTTGAAAAATAATATCGGGTATTGCGGGAATAATAAATTTACGTGTCATAAAAATTGAAATCAAAGATGGAATTGCAAAAGTCAGTGAAGCCCTGAAATTTACCAGACCATTTTTTATGTATGACAAAGAACCGATTAAAGCAGTACTGCCTACAATGAATAAGGAATAAACCGTTGCCAGGAGAGGATTTACTCCCATCAGATATACCATTATAGGAACCGTCAGGATAGCTCCGCCGGCGCCGATTAATCCAAGCACCAGTCCAACTGCAATCGCTGCAGTATATCCAAAAACTTCATTCATTAAGAAAAATATTTTCTGAACTCTTCCATTTCTTTTTTATTCATTCTTCCCGGCTTCTCGTCAGCATCATAAATATAATTCTGATTAATGTCCCTGCCTTTAAATACGGGTTCATTGCATTTAAGCTTTTTAAAAAAATCCTCCGACTTAATAACTTCGCATCCGCAGACTTTGGCTAAATTTGTTATTCCCCTGTCGGAACTTATTATTTTTAATTTCTTATGGTCACTGAAGTTTTCAATTTTCTTCCGGATTACTTCGTCTGCAGTAATATTATTTGAAAATATTACTCCGGGTCTTTTTATTTTACCGAATCCGTCGAAGACAAAAAATATACTTTCATTTGCGTTTGATTTTGTTTTAACTAATTCCAGCAATGCTGCCTGTGCGGATTCCTTATCTTTAAGAAAAAGGTTTTTCAGATGAGGAATTTTATGAATAAGATTATTACTGTCTATGATTGTTGTCTTCATTTCTTTTTTCCGCAGTCAGCG
>JBBRTN010000315.1:0-3409 GCA_038244395.1 Ignavibacteria bacterium | reverse complement strand
ATTAAAATAATGATATAAATTTCTAAAAGATATTTAAATCAAGATTTAAAAAACATTTTATTCCATAACCGTCAAAAATGATTTCAATAAATTCATTGCCGGTAAAGAAATTCTGAGCAATGGCGTTACTTAAGAAAGCCTTTGAGATTAAGGGGGGTTATCTTAATAAACGAATGACCGTGAGGAAAATCTCTTATATAACTTTTTATCTTTTATAAACACATTAGGAGCAGAGAATTGAAACTTTAATTAATAAAAATTTAAAATTCGGGCAGCTATACTTATTCATATAATCCCTTATCGGAATTATCAAGCGGTCTTTATTTTTATACAATACATATTAGTAATAAGTATGGAAAATTTAGTATTCACAAAAAATTTTTATTTATCAAATTTATCTTATTATTAAATAAAGAATATTGAGGAATTATATTTATTTTTGGTAGCTGAAAATTTAAATCAGAAAAATATTTTTGAAGACAGTTTCTCAAATTTCAACTTATGCTTTTAATAACTACAGCTCAGCCATTTCTTGAAGATCAAAAAAATCTTTATACTTAGTAGGAGATAATTCATTCAATGCAATCCCCGCCTGTTCAGTCGTCGGGGGAATACCGTGCCATTTATAATTATCTTCCATAAACGAAACTCCTTTGCCCATGAGAGTATTGGCTATTATCACTTTCGGCTGACCTTTGAATTCTCTGGCTTCATCGAATGTATCAAGGATCTGCTTCATATTATGTCCGTCTATATCGTAGACTTTCCAGTTGAACGCCTTGAATTTATCGGCAAGAGGTTCAAGTCCTAAAACATTTTCAGTCCTGTTGTCAATCTGACATCTGTTCCTGTCAATTACCATTGTAAGATTATCCACCTTATGATGAGCCGCTGTCATTACAGCTTCCCATATCTGACCTTCCTGCAATTCCCCGTCACCGCAAATGCAATAGACGTAATTATTCTTACCGTCCATTCTTAATCCTATAGCTGTTCCCACTGCCACCGATAAGCCTTGTCCAAGCGAACCAGAAGCAATCTCTACTCCCGGCACTCCGTGAGTCTTTGGCGGCGCTGGATGTCCCTGCAGCCTTCCGTTAATTCTCCGGAGAGTTTTCATTTCCTCTATCGGGAAAAATCCTCTTCGTGAAAGAGCTGCATACCAGACCGGTGCAATGTGTCCGATTGATACGAAAAAATAATCTCTTTCAACAAACTCAGGATTCGAATTATCTATATTTAATTTATTAAAATATAATGCAGTAAATACATCAGCCATACCGAGCGGTCCACCCGAATGTCCCGTCTGAGCTATCACAAGCATATTAATTATATCCCTCCTGATCTGGCGCGCCATTTCATTAAGCTCTTCAATTGAATTTAAGTTTGGGTTTTTACTCATGTTTTATATTTTATATTATGATTAATAGTTTTGTTAGTTTAGTTCTAATTTTTTTTCATCAAATCAAGTATGGGTGAAATATGCTTTAATAATATTATTATGCAGACAGATGAACAAAATGAAAACAAAAATGTAATCCGGTTATTTAAAACTCCCAGAGAAGGATTATTAAATCTCAGGATAAAGTTTTGCAGGAACATAATTGATACGGGCAGTAAAATCAAAGCAATGACAGTAGACAAATGGACATTCTTTACTATCTTATTTAATATAAAATAAAAGACAAGCCAGAGAATAACTAAAGTAAAATTCACTGCTATCATTATTCCCGCTCCGGTGGCAAGTCCCCTGCCTCCTTTAAATTTCAACCAGATGGAATAATTATGTCCCGCTAATAAAAACAGTGATGGGAATAAGACAAGCTGCGCTTCATAGCCCGAATAATTCAGGAACCATAAAGTTGGAATTAGTCCTTTCAGTAAATCAACAACGAGTACTATGAGTCCATCTGATTTGGAATTTGTAACATCAAAAGTATTTCTTGCCCCGATGTTCCCGGTTCCTTCAAGAGTTAATTTTTTTTTATACTTATGCTTTACTAAAATGTAAGCGGTCGGAAAGGAACCGATAAAATAAAATATTACGCAAATTAAAATTAATCCCATAATTATCTTACATCGAGAACCCTTGCCACAACTATCCCGCCTTGTTTCGGGTTTCCCATCAGATAATCCTGCAGCTCAACAGCTGATATTTCGACCTGCTTATCTTTCAGAGATGCATTCATAAGATAAGTCTTCCCGTCCTGCTTATAAACATATCCTGTGTGCGCAACGTCAAGCCCGTCAATTGTCGAAGTGATTCCGACTATATCCCCGTTCTGAAGTTTATCATAAACACTTGATACATTTTCTTTTGGAATATAATAAGTATCTCTTGAATTTATAAATGTTTCCACAGCCTGCATCTGGCTATAACTCTCTTCATCGTTTAACATCTGCTTGTAAGAATTTCTGTGTGATGTCATAAAATCTATTTGTTTATTGTAAGGAACACCGCCTATTTCCTTTGTAATGTCTTTAACAATTCCTTTCTGCTCATTATTATAAATCCAGTCGGTAAAATAATGAAGGCGCGAGGCATAGCCTGTATTTTTCCCGTCTCTGTATCTTATTAATTCAAGCTCTGCTTTATAATCTTCAAAATCAGACTTCCCTTCTTTTATCAATCTCGAAAAAATTAAAGCGTTTTCCACGAACGTAACACAATCAAGACCTGTAATTTTTATTGTGAGTTCTTCAGAATTTGGATTTTCATCCAACGTCCCGGCTACATAAGGCGTCCCCATAAATGTATTGCCAACCTGAATTATCAGTTCATTGATTGGCAGGCTTTTTAAAGACACATCGAATGATTTGAGTTTTTTAGTGCATTTCATTTTTTCATAATCATCTGCAGGGTGTAAAGATGTATTTTTATTATTTTTGTAATTTGTATTAACTTTATTACTTTCATTTAGAGTATTCTTCAGACCGGCGGAATTTATTAATGAAGGAGTTATGATCAGAATACTTAATATTAATGTGAAAGTTGATTTTCGGATTTCCTTTATTGAGTTCATTTTTTTAGATTTTAATTAATTTAAACATTATTAATTTTATTTTAAACATTAAAACAAAATTCAGATTTGGAAAAAATCCGCATAAGAAGAGCCGTTAAAAAAGATTCCGAAGACATTTTAAGATTAATCCTGGAGCTCGCAGATTTCGAAAAACTCACTCCTCCTGATTTTAAATCCAAAAGGAGGTTGATAGAAGACGCCTTTTCAAAGAATCCTCCATTCAAAATTCTGTTAGCTTCCTGCGGAAATGAGATTTCCGGTTATGCATTTTACTTTTTTACATACTCATCATTTAAAGCAAAAAAAACTTTATACCTGGAGGATATTTTTATTTCGGAAAGTTACAGGAATAAAGGCATAGGGAAATTATTTTTTAAAAAACTCCT
>JBBRTN010000314.1:0-3415 GCA_038244395.1 Ignavibacteria bacterium | reverse complement strand
CTTCTTCTTCATTATGCTCGTTAAGGGATTTAAGTTCTTTTTTAATATCGAAAAATCTCAGCAGCTTCGAGGCTTCTTTATATTCTTCACAGACTATGTAATCGGATTCGTTTAATATCCTCAAAGCCCTTAAAGTAATATCAGAGTAATTTCCAATCGGAGTCGTAACTATATTAAGTGTTCCGGTCACGTTTATAATTAAATTATTGCTAAATTACTATTGGTCTTATTTTATTAAAATATAAATTAAGATTCATTAAGTTAACTTATACAACGCCGGTGCTTCCGTAGCCACCATCACCTCTTTCAGTATCAGAAACTTCATCTGCTTCAACAAGGTCAACCTTCTCATACCTGGATATTATTATTTGTGCAATCCTGTCTCCGAAATTAATTTCAAAGTCCTCTTTACCGAAATTGACAAGCAGAACTTTCACTTCACCTCTGTAATCCGAATCAATTGTTCCGGGAGTATTAAGTATGCTGATCCCATTTTTCATTGCAAGACCGCTTCTCGGTCTGACCTGTCCTTCATATCCTTCCGGAATTTCAAAAATTAGATTGGTAGGAATAAGCTTCGCCTCTGAAGGTTTTAAAATTATTTTCTGTTCGGAGGAAGATGAGAGGTCAAGACCGGCCGAGCCATTTGTCTTATATTCCGGAATTATTGCAGGCAATCCGGAGCTGTGTTTTTTAAAAAAGAGTTTCAACTTAGTTTATAAAAAAGCAGCTTAGTCCAAAGCCGCCGGAAAAATTTTATGGTGAATATGAGTTTCACATTTGAAAATATTTAACTGTCAAACTAATCCTGTTGATAGTGGAAATAAATTTACAATTATAAAATTCAATTTATATGTTGCTCACAGAACCGGATTATATTGTTTCAAAAAAATCATGAATGAAAAATATTTCCCAGTACACCTAAAAAGAATAAAATGATAAAAATTATCAGCCCGAAAATTGTAAGTATCACATGAACAATTCCGAGCCACATTCCGATATTTGCTAAAGTTCTTCCGGCTTCAGGTGACCTCCCGGCATTTATTTCGGATAGTTCTTTCCTGCCCATTATCCAGGCGGGAATTGCGGCAAAAATACTGCAGCCCAGGAAAGATAATATTCCCAGCACCAGCGCTATGATAGCGTTAGAGCTTGCTCCTCCTGCACTCCCGGGATTTGGTGATACAGGCGGCAACGGATTAAAACTTGGAGGAGGAGGTGGAGGTGGAGGAAAATTTCCGCTTCCCGAATCTGATCTGAACAGTGAGTAAGTTTCCATATTATAATTGAATTTTTAGTTAAAGTAAAATAAATATTGCAATTTCTTCATTTTAAATTATTGTTGTTAATATTCATAACGCTGTATGTTCCTGAAAAGACCGGATGAAAATGCAATAATCATAAATATTATATATAGAACAAAAAGTATGAGCGATGCGATGATGAATATTTTTTGAATGAAAAAATATTTGCTCTGTTTCTGAAGTGCTGCATCAAGCTGATTAGGGTTCTTTGTATTTGAATAACTTAAAAAAGCTCCTGCCGATTCACGCAATCTCATTCCGGCAAGAATGAAGGGTATCCCAAGCAATGCTCCTATACAGGTCAAGCAATATAAAACCCCGCAGATTATGCTGACTATACCAACAAGCTTCATATCACCTGCCATGCGCGGAATAACATCATCTTTTCCGGGAAAATCCGGCTGCGGCGGAATGTAGTCCGGAACAGGCGGTGGAGGAGAATTAAAACCAGGCGGAGGGGGCGGAGGAGGAAAATTTCCGCTTCCTGAATCTGAACTAAACAATGAATAAGCTTTCATGTTGTTCTGAATATTAAATTAATTTATGCAAATATAAATCATTACTTATAAAATATAAACACTTAAATAAACCGTTCAAAGAAAAGAGCATTAACATTTTCATTTATTGATTTAATTAAATCGCCGTAACTTATTTCTTTAAGTTCGGATACCTTCATAAGAGTATTGACCATAAACGACGGCTCGTTTTTCTTTCCGCGAAATGGCACGGGAGGTAGAAACGGAGAGTCGGTTTCGGATAAAATTTTATTCAGTGGAGTCTTCTTTATCACATCCGTAACGGTAAAATTTTTATACGTGATGTTGCCGCAGTATGAAACATAAAAATTATTAAACCTGTCAAGATCAAGGATTTGATTTAATTGTGATTCATTACCGCTGAAGCAATGAAACTGCCCATGTAAATTTTCGCTGTAGTTTTCCCGGACAATTTCAATTGCATCTTCAGTAGAATTTCTTGTATGAATGACAACTGGAAGGTTATACGATTTTGCAAGTTCGATCTGAAGCCGGAAGAAGGATTTTTGCCTGTCAATATTTGACTTATCCCAATAATAGTCAAGACCGATTTCTCCTATTGCCAGGACTTTTTCATTCTTAAGTAATTTTTCAATTTCATCAATGACCTTAAGCTCATTTTTATTTACATCGCACGGATGCACGCCAAGTGCGCAGAAAATCATTCCGTGTTTTTCGGACAATTCAATTATGGTCCGTGAAGTCTCAAGATCAACAGCCGGGACAATAATTCTTTCAATTCCTACGTCCCTGGCTCGTAAAAGTATCTCATCTAAATCTGATATAATTTCGGGATAATATAAATGAGCATGTGTGTCAGTCAGCATTTTTTTTCCATCAGTTTAATATTTTATCTGAATTAGCAATGATTTTTTTTATTAGTCCGGAAAAATTTGCATAAGCATTTTCTCCGGCTGCTATTACGTCTTCATGGTCTGTGATGGTTGCGGAATTTTCCGTAAGTAAATTTGTAATGCACGAGAAAGCAAGAGTCTTTATTCCTAGTTTGCTTGCGTACATAATTTCCGGAATCGTAGACATACCTATTGCATCAATTCCACACTTAGCCAAAAACCTGATATCGGATTTTGTTTCATACATTGGTCCGCTTGTACAGCAGTAGCTTCCAAATCTTAATATTATTTTCTCCTGAATAGAAAGATTCCTTACGGACTCTATAATTCCTTTGTCATAATAGTTCTTATTAGACTTTGCCGGAAATATTTTATTGAGGAAATTCAAATGAGATGTTATGAGCATTAGATCGGAAACACGGAAATCAGTATTAAGTCCTCCTGCAGCATTTGTGATAATTAAAAAATTGACTCCGAGTTTCCCGGCAATGCCGACATTCTCAAGAATTTTCTCCTGGCTATATCCTTCATAAAAATGCCTTCGCCCGGAGAAAAGAACAATTTCCGTTTTATCAATTTTTCCGGAAAGGACTTTAATACTGTGAAAAGATGAGTCATCTTCATATAAAAGAGAAGTGGAAGACAGTTCTTCTGAAAATTTATTAAGTCCGGAGCCGAGTATTATGCCAATCTTAGGAGTCAATTTGGATTTGTATTAATT
>JBBRTN010000313.1:0-3445 GCA_038244395.1 Ignavibacteria bacterium | reverse complement strand
CATCTACTTTGTCCGACGAAGTTAAACTCTTTAGTTTTCCGCAGGCAGGTAGCACGAGTACGCCCAAGATCATGACTGAAGAGACTATATAAGGAGCTATATTTTTTTTCATAAGTGAATATAACAATACCTTTAAATTCTTTACAAGTAAACTAATGAGAATGAATGTGAATGAAAAATTTTTCATCCTTAATTTTTTTTTATTTGTAAAAAAGTTTAGACAGAAATCATTTAAAAAAATAAATTTGAATTTTTTAAAATATATTTTTTCTATAATTTACCCTCAATCTGACATCCAAATCTCCAAAACAATTTTTATTATTCACTTTAATTTGAGTGGGGTTCTGTCCCGCTATTTTTTTTTTAACTTAACTAAGTATTTTTATGAAAATTCTTTTAACCTTTATTTTTCTTTCAGTTTTTCTGAATTCTTATGCTAATTACACAACGCCGGGTACCGGTAAAAATTGGAATCTGGACAGTCTTGTCGCCTACTCGGGAGGCAATGTTACTTTTGCTTCAGGAAATTATCTTGTTAATGATACAATAACTGTTTCCGCAAGCGATACAATAAAAATTCTTACCAACGCAACAATGAAATTTGCATCAGGAGTCTTCATTGACATTAACGGAATCATGATTGTAAATCCGCCTGACTCGGCAAGAATAACGGCGCAGGATACTTCCTTAAAATATCTCGGATTGAAATTTGAAGATTTAAGTGACGGCTCCGTTTTAAAAAAATTAATTATGGAATATGGCAACTCAATAAGAATGCTTGACTGCAATATTTTAATTGACAGCTGCACTATAAGATTTATGACTCTCAACAGCAGTTTTGCCAGCAGTGCAATAAATTTTTTCCGCTCAAACTCAACCGTATCTAATTGTAAAATTTACCGCAACAGAAGGTCTGCACTGGCAGCAGGCGCCAACATTGCATCCTCAGGACAAATTATAAATAATCTTATTTATGAAAATGATACGGACAATGCAAATGTCCCTCAGATCAACTGGGGCGCAACCGGGACGCTGCCAATGGTTATCAGGGGAAATACAATCACTGGCTTGTTCATTATGTCAGGAGGAATTTCTTTTCTGCCGATCGGTTCAATTCAAAGTTTAATAATAGAAAATAATATTATAAGAAAGAACCGCTACGGAATTGCAATAGCCGGAGGAAGCTCAAATATTTATATAAATAATAATATTCTGGACAGCAACAATATACAGGGCAACCCTGCACTCGGAGGAAGCGGTATTAATTTCAACGGATCTGCTACTCAGGTTTCCATAGTCACAAGAAATATTATCAGGGGAAATCTGTGGGGCATCACTATCCAGGGGACGGCAAAACCGGATATGGGAAATCTCTCTAACGCAGATACTACAGACGCCGGCATGAACGAGATTTACAATAACGGAAATTCCGGCAAGACATTTGATTTATTCAATAATACTCCCGATTCCATAAAAGCAGAAAATAACTATTGGGGAACGAGTAATCTTGATTCAATTGAAGCTCATATTTTTCATCAGACCGACAGCACTGTGCTTGGGTTTGTAGACTACTTGCCAATACGAAGCATTAATATAAATTTAAAAGTGCTGATGGAAGGCATGTACAATCCTGTTACAAATTCTCTTGCGAGGAAGGATTCAGTCACAGTATATTTGCGTGATGCTCTGCCGCCATACTCACTAAGGGATTCAGCTAAGGCTCAAATTGATACTCTCTCATTCACCGGTACATTTTCATTTACCAATGCGCGTTCATCACAATATTATCTCGTTGTTAATTACTTTAACTGTATTGACACGTGGAGTAAATCAGGCGGTGAATCACTCATTGCAAACGGCTCTGTAACAGGTTACGATTTCACGAACGCAAGCTCCCAGGCATTCGGAAACAACCTTACTCTTAAAGGAAGCAGGTACTGCATTTACAGCGGGGATGTCGATAAAAACGGTGTTGTTGATATTACCGATATGGGAATTATTGACAACGGTGCATTTAATCTCCTGATAGGAATCAGAATCCCTACGGATTTAAACGGAGATGACATTGTTGATATAACCGACTTGTCAATAGGAGATAATAATTCGTATAACTTCGTAAGCATTATCAGACCATAAATAAAACAGTCCTAAAATATAAAAAGAAAATCCCGCGGAAGATTATTCAGCGGGATTTTTTCAATTGTAAAACTTATTTATATTCTAAAAATTTATTACTAAAATATTAATAACAATTTTTTCTGCGGAATTCTTCGATGGTCTTATCTATCTCTTCTTTTATTTCATTAATTTTTTCTTCTGCGGATTTCCCGGACTCAGAATGTACGGATGAAGTCATTTCCCTGGCGCTTGAAAGTATTTTCCCTGCTTCTTCAATCATTGAGTCGGATTTCTGCTTTGCCTGGTCTACCATCTCATCGACTTTATTTCTCGCATGGAGCAGGTAATGACTGGCATTGTCGAGCATATAATTATCGTGTGAAAGGTCTTCTTCTGAAAATAATTCTTCATCTCTTTTCAGTTTAAGAATAACTGGTACGGCAATCCCTGCAAGTAAACCTCCCAGCAAACCCAAATAAATTTTTTTAGACAAAATTTATCCTCTAATATTAATACTTAATACTTACTTAAATTGAAAATAATACTTACGGAAGAAATACGACACATGAGATAACCGTAGTCCATAGACCGTTCTTGTCACCTTCTGCAGACTGGGTTACATTAAATGTCTTTATAATCTTACCGCTTTGCTTGTAAAGATTTTCTCTTTCATTCCAGGCAGTCTCCGGATCAAACTCAACACCCAGAGTTGTAGCCAGCATAGTTGCTGCAAGATCCTCTGCATATTCTCCGGATATTTTTTCAGGCTCACCAAACGGATGATGCTCAGATATATATCCGTAATGACTGTCATCAGACGGAAGCGCGACTCCTATCGAAGATGCTATAAGTCTGTTAGGTTCATTAGTAAAATTTCTCGCCATTACACAAAATGTAATTTGTCCCGGCTCAAGTAACGCTGTCCCCTGCTCAACTGAAAGTCTCTTACATCCTCCCGGAAAAATACTCGACACCGTCACTATGTTGCATTTCTCTATCCCGGCCTGCCTTAACGCCAGCTCAAACGACTGTAAATAATCTTTGTGCCGTCCTACACCCTTTGTGAAAAAAAGTTTTGTTGGTTTAAACAATTTTAGCTTCTCCTGCTTTATATTGATTATTTAATTTGTTGCTATATTAATTTAAAAAGTTTGTTTAATCAAGTAATATTTGAAATTTGAGTCAACTATTTTATCTTCATTCAAATTTATCTGTAGCGAATTTATTTTATAACTTTAATAAATTTTCTTTTGCCCACTTTAAATACAGTTCCGTCTTTTATATCAACTACAAAATTAACATCTGTTACCCGTTTACCGTCAATGTT
>JBBRTN010000312.1:0-3451 GCA_038244395.1 Ignavibacteria bacterium | reverse complement strand
TAAAATTAAAAATATAAAATTAAAAATATAAAATTAAAAATATAAAATTAAAAATATAATTAGAGCGAAGGAATTTAGAATAATGTTTGTCTAATCATTAACTGCATATTATGAATAAAGAAAATATACAACACAAAGCGGATCAGGCATTTGAAATTTTAGAAGAGCCATCGGAGATTTCATCCGGCAAAAATTTCTATGACCAAATATACTCAAAGCTAAGCTATCCCAAAAGAGAATCTGCAGCTGTTAAATATTCACTCCTGATAATTTTAATTTTATTCGGATTGTTTTCGGGAATTTATCTCGGGATAAATGTTAACAACAGGAAAGGAAATTCTGCGCAGCAGTATATTTCTAATGACAACACTTCCCTTGAAAAAATCATATTAGGAAAAGATTTCCAATGATTACATAATTACATGATTCCAATGATGAAGATAAGCAATAAATTTAAAATAAAAATCTAAATTTGGAAAATGGACTTCTTCACAAATAATAAAATAGTGCGATGGTTACTTTTAGTATTGTTTATAATCAATATCTCCGCATTAATTACGATTGCTTACAAAGGTTTCAGGGCTCCACCTCCACCTCCGCCCCATCCTCCCGGGGCGCCACCGGGTATGGGTTCCGAATTTCCCGATCTCAGCAGGTTCATAAAAGTTGAGATGGATTTTAATGATGAGCAGAAGGAAAAATTCAATAATTTACGAACCGGTTATTTTGAAAATTCAAAACCACGAATGGACGGAATAAGGGAAAGTAAATTAAAGATAATTGATGAGCTAACAAAGGATAGTCCTGACAGGAATCTTATTGATACAGAGTCTGAAAATTCCGGCAGGCTGCTGACTGAGGTTGAAAGACTGAACGCAGATTTTTTTATTTCAGCATATGCGATTTGTAATGAATCCCAGAAAAAGAAATTACAAATGTTCTTAAAGAATCTTAATATTCAAAGACCACCGGACAATCTGAGTCCTCCGCCTCCGGTTTTTTAAAAATAAAAATATAAAAATGAAGAAGATAGCTTTGTTAATCTTTGCAATATTTTTAATCAGCTCTGAACTTTTTGCCCAGGACCCGCCGATCCTTAGTTCGTGGATAAGGAATACGACAAACTATACAGGATACAACGGCATCCTTGCTGACGTTCAGCAGGTCAGGTATTCTGCAAATTACGTTTACATAAACTCAACCGGTATACCAAATTATAATATTGGTCCGTGGAACGGAAATCCAAATGTACCGACAAACCAGGCATACGTATTTAAGTTCAGCAGAAATCCGGTTGAGAATACAGGCACAAAAACCAGCACCCCTCTTGGTGTAATCGGTACTTGGATAAACGGCGTCGCAATATTTAATCCCAGAGATGCAATGTCTTACAACAATCAAAATATATGGCATCAGAATGCAGTCACAGTCGAAGGACCTTCTTTCGATGCATGTAAAGGACACCCCGCTCCGGGCGGCGCGTATCACAATCATGAAGATCCTGCATGCCTTCATGGCTTTAATCCATCAGAGCATTCTCCCGTGATAGGATATTTGTATGACGGCTTCCCGGTTTACGGACCGTTTGGTTACTCCAATCCGAACGGGACAGGAGGGATTTCGAGAATGAGATCGGGCTACAGGTTAAGAAATATTACTCTGAGGACAACGCTGGCCGACGGAACTGTGTTGCCGGCAAACCAATACGGACCGCCGGTTTCCGCTACATATCCACTGGAATATTACATAGAGGATTATGAGTACATATTAAATCTCGGTGACCTTGATAAGTACAACGGAAGATTTTGCGTTACGCCAGAATATCCCGGCGGAATATATGCTTACTTCATTTCAAATGATTCAAATAATATTCCGGTTTATCCATACATAACCGGACCGCAGTATTACGGAGTAGTAACAACAGAAAATATTTCTTCAATGGGACATGTAACTGTAACAGAACCCGTGCAGACTTATAATCCTCTTACATCAATTATCAGTAACACTGTGCCGGCTCAATACAGTCTTCATCAAAATTATCCCAATCCGTTTAATCCGTCTACGACTATTGTTTATGATATTCAGAATAATGCCGATGTAAAGCTGAGTGTGTTTGATATTACGGGCAGGGAAGTAGCAGTGCTTGTAAATGAAAAACAACAGGCAGGGACATACAGTGTAAAATTTATTTCAGGTCAGTTCAATAATATCTCAAGCGGAATTTATATTTATAAAATCTCTGCGTCTTCGGCATCAGATAAATTTTTTATTGAATCAAAAAAAATGTTAATAATAAAATGAAAAAAACTGTCTTTCATCATTTATACTTTTTTTTTGTTTTAGCAAACGTTACCCATTTGTATGCTCAGGATCCTGTAATATTGAATAAATTATTTAATTTAAATTTTTTACAATGAGACTTATAAAAATTTCTTTATCTGTAATTATACTCACTGCAGTTATTGCATTGTCATTTAATTCCAAAAATGGTTCCGATGAATTAACAATAAACAGAAATGATGAGAATATAAAAATGGCTCATGACATTTTATTTTATAAAGATAAGCCGGTGAACGGAACTGTCGAGGAATTTTTACCCGGCGGAAAAATTAAATCAAGAACAAATTATAAAAACGGAATGAAGGGGGGAAAGGAAATTTTATTCTTTCCTGACGGGAAAATATATTCGGAATGTGAATTCGAAAAGAATAAAATGAACGGAAAATTCACAGGCTATTACATAGACGGAAAAACTAAATTCAGCTATAGCTACTCAGACGGACTTCTCAACGGTGAAAGCCATGACTACTTCGAGCTTGGACAGCCTGGGACAGAAAAAGCTTATTCGGACGGAACGGAGACAGGTCCTCAAAAAGAATGGAGCAGAAACGGAAGACTGCTGAAAAACTATAATGTAAAAGAAGGGCGCAGGTACGGACTCTATAATGAATCTGCTGTCTGTGACCCTGTAAAGAAAGGCGGAGTATGGCAGTAAAACTAAAATACATTTACCTTGCCTTGATATTATTTGTATTATTTGTATTATTTGCGTCCTGCTCAGATAAGCAATTGCCTTTTTATAATTCATCCGACTTCACTCCCGAATGGATCTCGCATAACAATTCAAAGTACGATTCGATTCATACAATAAATGAATTCAGGCTCATAAACCAAAACGGCGAAATTGTTTCTTCTGAAAACTTAAAGGATAATATTTATATCGCGGATTTCTTCTTTACATCATGTACCGGTATTTGTCCTGTAATGACAATTAATATGAAGAAGATTCATGACAAATTTATTAACGATAATAAATTAAAAATACTTTCCTTTACGGTAAATCCTGAAGTGGATGATGTAGGTAAGCTTAAAGAATATTCCGATAAGCTTGGTGTAAAAGATGACAAGTGGAGTTTTCTGACCGGTACAAAGAAGGATATTTACACGGTTT
>JBBRTN010000311.1:0-3461 GCA_038244395.1 Ignavibacteria bacterium | reverse complement strand
TTAAGTCTGCGCTATTTGAATCTGATTCTCGGATCGACAATCGCATAAATCATATCCGAAATAATATTTCCTACTAAAAGGAGCAAAGTAGAAATCACAAGAATGCCCATCACTACCGGGTAATCTCTTTGAACGATCGAATCATAGCTTAATAGTCCGATCCCGTTTATATTGAATACTTTTTCAATTAAAACACTTCCTGCCAGGATTAAAGAAATCTCACGGCCCAGGCCGGTGGTAATAGGTATGAGAGAATTTCTTAAGGCATGTCCGAAAATTACTTTTTTCTCTGACAAACCTTTTGAAAAAGCTGTCCTGATATAATCCTGACTTAAATTTTCTATAACTGAATTTTTTGTGAGTATTGTGAGAGTAGCAAAACTTCCTATTAGATAGCTTAATACAGGCAGGACGGTGTGCTGAACCTGATCCCAGATTTTTCCGAAGAAAGAAAATGATTCATAATCTGCCGAACGAAATCCGCCGAGAGGAAATACATCCCAAAAACTTCCTCCTCCGAAAATCACAAGCATTAGAGCTCCGAATGCAAATCCTGGAATAGCGTAACCGATAAATACCAAAGCCGAAGAAATAAAATCAAACGGAGACCCGTTATCAACAGCTTTATATACTCCCAGCGGGATGCAAATGGCATAGGTAAGTATAAAACCTATCAATCCGAAATAAATAGAAATCGGAAACCGGGAAGTTATTACATCAAGCACGGGCTCCTGGTAGACATAGGATTTGCCAAGATCAAACCTAAGTAAATTTCCTACCCAGATTATATATCTTTCGGTGATTGGCTTGTCGAAGCCATAGAATTTAGTAAGCTCATCAATTGCAGACTGTGGAATATTCTGTGTCCCGCGATTGCCGGTTCCGGCTTCACTACCGCCTTTAGAGCCTCCCATCCTGATTTTCAAAAGTTCAGTCTCTAAAGGACCGCCCGGGACGAATTGTAATATTAAAAATGTTATTAATGTAATTCCAAAAAACGTAGGAATAATTAATAAAAATCTTCTTATGAAGTATGTTGTCATTAAATACTTTACTGATTAATGTGGACTTCTTCCCCTTTATTTTCCCTGTCAGAAATTGTCAGCCAATATTTTTCATCGACCGCTATAACCGGAAGCTGCTTGGTGTTATCTTTCAAAGCATCTTCGTAAGCCGAATATTTTTCAGGGTCTACCCACCACATTGAGAATACACCTCCGCCCCAGTCCGAGCCGCCGTAATAATCATCGAAACGGGAGAGGTACCATTTAGGATAGCCGAATTTATTTTGCCACAATAATCTTACATAGTCCGCATACCACGCAAAGGCGTACGGCTGCTGAGCGACAATGATGCTGTCAATTTCACGAACCTGTTTTACTCTCTCCTTTTTATCATAAGTCTTGTTGTACAATGCAGCTAATTCATCCACTCTCTGACTCTTAACTCCGGGCCAGTTTGTACTGTTTGGGTCATCCGCAGTTCTTGAAGTAACGCTGAAATCCAGGCTTGGAGGATTTTGCCCTCCCCACGCTGCTATCAGCATTGTAAAATTCTTTTCGTTGCCGATTTTGAAATTAGTGGTTCCGTCAACCTGTTTAAGATTTAATTTTATACCGGCCTTCTTCAGGTCTTCCTGGAAAATGGTAAGGTATCTTTCCTGTCCTGCCTGAGTGAAAGGTAATTCGAGTTCGAATATTTTTCCGTTCTTCATCCGGTAACCATCTGCATTTTTATCCTTCCAGCCTGCCTCTTCAAGCAGTAGTATTGCGCTGTCAAGATTAAATTTTATAAGAGGATTATTCGGATTTTCGTAGACTGTTCCTGAAAAATAAGATTTGACCGGCGTATAGGAATTAAAGAAAAGTTTTTCATTATATTTTTCCCGGTCATAAAGCATTGAAATTGCCTTCCTGATTCTGATATCATCAAACGGAGGCTTTCTCATGTTTAATGCAAGTCCCACTAAACCGCCGGGATTCTGATTGTAAATTTTTCTTTTCTGAATCAGTCCTCTTTTGACTTCATCAAAATCTGTTTTCTCAGCCCACCATTGAGCGCGGTTAACATTGTATACATCAATTTCGCCTTTCTTGAATTTTTCAAACTGGAGAGTCTCATCCTGCACAACATCTGTTTTAATTACATCAAAATTATTTAAACCAATTGCAAATCTTTCCTTCTCTCCCCAATAATCATTCCTCCTTCTCATAGTGATAGACCTTTGCTTATCAACATCATCGTTTCTAATGCAATATGGACCGCTTCCCGGTATCAATTCAAAATTAAATTTTTCTATATAATCTTTTCCCGTCATATTTCCAATGACGTGTGCAGGTAAAATAAAAATACCCGATGCCAGGGAAAATGGAAACCATCCTTCTTTTTTAGATTTAATGGAAATAATATATTTGCTTTCAGCAACGGGAGTCTCGAGATTTTCCTTATAGATTTCATCTCCGCCGGTAAGCAGCCCCGGATCGGAAAGAAGCTTGAACGTGGCTATGTAGTCATCAGCAATGACAGGCTTTCCGTCTGCCCATCTCGCATTCGGATTTATCCTGAATTTAAAACTCATTTTATCAGGAGCAATTTGCCAGTGCGTCGCTAGTCTTGGTATGAAGTCTTCATTTACAGGGTCTGTCTTTAATAAATTTTCATAAATCATCTCCTGAGCCATTCTTGTATAATATGAGTTTGCATCCTTGCCGTAGTTTCTGAGAGTCGCAGGAAAATCAGGGATTGACCAGATTATTTGTCCGCCCTTTACAGCTTTTGGATCACCAAGAAAATTATAATTCGTACTTGTCGTCCAGCCCTCTCCTGTAAAACCATTGCCTCCCATTTCTGCTGATACAGAAGGGTCGGCTCCGGGCGAAGTATCGAATTTTTTAACTGAAACAGGCTGTGTGTTTACTGATGAAGTCTTGGTTTGCTTGGAATCTTTACCGCCGCAGGAAATTAAAAATGCAGATAATAATAAAGAAATCGCAGGGAATAAAAAATATTTTATTCTCATTTATAAAATTCTCCTTGTTTAAAATTTTTTAAATATAAAAAACGTATTATTAAATTAATAGTTTTTTAGTTATACATTTAAGAATTGTAAGAACTGTAAGAATTGTTAAAAGTGAGTTTAATTACGATTATATATGTAAAGTTTTTGTATGAAAAATAAATTTAATTCCGTGATTACATACCTGCAAATCGGATTCTTATTTTTTAGCGGTGTTCTGTTCATGAATTTTTAATTGTACCTGATCAATATTTGTTTATGCATTAGTAGTCTTTAGTATAAATAACTTCAAATTGTTAAATCCATTCTATATTTTGTATACATAAAATCAACCTTAATAAACTGCCAGGAATTTATTGACAATTTAAAAAGTTCAAGGCATTAAAAAAAATCATATATAAAATGAAAAAGATTAAACTTATTTTTAAATTATTTATTCTCTTAT
>JBBRTN010000310.1:0-3471 GCA_038244395.1 Ignavibacteria bacterium | reverse complement strand
GATAAAGGTAAATGAATAATACAACAATAAGAGGTTAGATCAACTTGAATCCTACTTATGTAAATATTTTCTTACAATATTTTTAAAATTTATTTAATTATATTATTGAAATTAAAATTCAATTCTGCAAACTTTAGCCGTGAAGGAAATAAAAAAAGTATTATGTCTGGGACTGATCTTGATATTATTCCTCCATACAAATTATCTTGTAGTATACTATTCGCTCTACCAGCTAAATACCGAAAAGCTAACCCAGAGCTGCTGCGAGAAAAAGGTGGCTAACTGTAATGCTCATTGTTATCTCGAAAAGAAAATGAACGAGGATAATGATATTTCCAAAAAAGGTTCCTCCGCTGAAATAAAATTAAAACTTTCCGAGTATGTAGTAAAGGATTCAGATTCGGATTTACATTCAAAAAAAATTAATACCTTCTATTCACTCAACAGCATTTTTCCTGCAAAAGAATTTCATTCTGATATAGAGCATCCTCCCCGGTTTTTTCATTTATAACTTCAGGTCAGCAATCCATTAAATTTAAATTCAGACATTATGTTTTCTGCAGATAATCTGCACGATTCATATTTACTTTAAAGCTCTTAAATTAAATTGAAAAGTTTAAAAATGGAAAATAAAAAAATATTATTTTTTTATTTAATTATAATTTTCTGTTTAGTCGTTATTTTTAATTCATGCAGTGATGACTCTGTCACTACAGCTCCGCCTCCGCCTGTTACTCAGGACCTGATATTTATGGATTCTCAATACGCGCTCGGAGGAAGCGCCCTTGTTTCCGTTTATGTGGAAGAATCGTTGAAGGAGCGGGGCATAAATTATAAATTTAAATGTCAGTAGAAACGGAATATCGCGGGATACATATTTCTCATTAAATTATTAAAAAAAATAAAAAACAACATTATGAAAAAGTTGATTCTAGTATTAGCATTGTTGTTTATATCAACTTCATCAAAAGCTGAAAACAATCCTAAAAATTCTAAAGATATAAAAGATATTAAAGATCCAAAAGAACAGACGAATGATTTCTTAAAGATACATCTCAAGCTTTCCGGTCAGAACAAGCAGGATAAATCCGAAACAGAATGTGACATGTGCGGCTGTTATATGGGGATCGAGCCTAACTTCAGCAAGAACCAAGTCGGACTCAGGTATTACACATTCAAATTTTTCAGTCCTGCCGATCCTGAGACTGCAGCGGAAACACAGACTGATAATACAGGTCTTCCTAACCAGGTAAATCACGAGGAGCATTCGTCTTCAACTGAATATTATAATAACGTCGAACTTTACGGGAGAATTTATATAAGTCCCAAGATGAGGGTTATTTTCGGAATACCTTTTAAGTTCAATAAAATTGATAACAAGGAATTAAACGGAATGGGAGACATGAGAGTCCTCGGTCAGTATCAGGTATATAACACAAACATTACAGGCAAGACTGTGTACTGGCAGAGAGTATTTTTGGGTGGCGGGCTTAAACTGCCGACCGGCGTTTATAATAAGCAGCTTGTTTACGGAATTACGGAACCGCACTTTCAGCCGGGTACAGGGAGCCTTGATTTAATCGTAAACGGCCTGTATATGGGAAAGCTTGAAAAACTTGGTATTGGCTGGAGAAATGACATAGCATATACATTCACTACAACGAACAAAAATGAATATCAATTTGCTAATAGGTTTAATGCGGCGACTACATTTTCATATGATTTAAATGTCAGCTCGCTGACTATGCTTCCTCACGCGGGTCTATATTATGAGACTGCAAATTCAGATAAATTAAATGGTAAGAGTGCTGCAGGCTCAGGAGGAAATGTTTTATTTGTTACAAGCGGAGTGGATTTTTATTATAAATTACTTTCGCTTGATGTTATCTATGAACTTCCTATAAGTGAAAATCTTTATGATGCGCAGCCTGAAAACAGATACAGGTTGTATTTAGGTCTTGGGTATTCATTTTAGATTTTAGGAAATTTATAACGTGATACAGAAAAACCGTTTAAACGGTTTTTCTGTGAACGGCTTTAGCCGTTTTAAGTAATCTTAAAAGATCAGTTTTTTTTTAAAAATAAAAGAGGAGACTTTCATTCAGCTCCTCTTTTTTTGCAATGAAAAATAATCCTGAAAATAAAATTCATAACTGCTTAGGGTTTTTAATATTCTTTCCGCTACTGTTTCCCAATCCGTCGTATGCAGCATATTTATAAAGGTCATGAAAAGTAGGGTAGTTGAACACAGTTGCTATTACATGGTCAAGAGTCTTCCTGTCCTGCACGAGAGTCATTCCATAATGAATAAGTTCGGTTGCAATTCTTCCGATGATATGAACTCCGAGAATTACTTTGGATTCATTTTCAAATACTAATTTCAGAAAACCATTGTCAGGCGATCCCTGTATTTTTCCGCGTGCTATGTCACAAACACGGCTGATACCGGTTTTATATAAAATTTCTTTTTGCTTTGCTTCCTGTTCAGGCATGCCTACCCACGAGACTTCGGGCACAGTATATATGCCGTAGGGAAATATTTTTTGAACCGAATCAAGATCACGTGTATCAAACATGTGGGCTATTGCAACTCTCCCCTGATCCATGCTTGTGCTTGCGAGTGCAGGAAATCCTATGACATCGCCGACAGCATATATATCAGGATTACTAGTCTGATAATTCTCATTAACTAAAATAGTCTCGCGGTCGCCCGTTTCAATTCCTGCCTTACTGCAATTGAGTCCCGCGATACTGCCGCTTCTTCCGGCTGCATAAAGCACCATATCAGTATCGAGCTCTTCGCCGCTCCGGAGAATCAGTTTAATATTTTCTTTTTTGTTTTTAGGATTTAGATATTTTATAATAGAAGTATTGAAGAGAATTTCTATTCCTTGTCCCTTCATTTGCATAACCAGCGCATCTGAAATTTCGGAATCCACAAATGGAAGTATCTTGTTCCGGTTATTTATCAGATAAACTTTTACTCCCATTGCCGCATATATAGTTGCATATTCGCAGCCTATAACTCCTGCGCCGATAACACAAAGTGATTTCGGAAAACGTTTAATCTTAAGAATGGTATCGGAGTCGTGGATTCTGTCTCCGTCAAATGGTATCTCGGGTGGATTTACAGGATATGATCCGGTTGCTATTAATATTTTCTGACCATGAATAATTATTTCTTCATCACCCTTAATACTTATATGATTCACATCCGTAAATGAGCCGAAGCCGGTATATACATCCACTTTGTGTCTGAAGAGATTATTTTCAACTTCCTTCTGCATATCCGTTCTTGCTACATCACGTCTGTATGTGAATTGTTTATGACCTGTATTCACCAGGCTCCTATCGGATTTTTCGAAGATTTGTTTTTCATATACGCGCGAAAAATACAGAGCGGTTTCCTTGAGCGCCTTAGAGGGAAGTGTCCCTGTCTGAACTCCCGCTCCGCCTGCGTTTACCGATTTT
>JBBRTN010000309.1:0-3472 GCA_038244395.1 Ignavibacteria bacterium | reverse complement strand
GAACTATGGTTATATTAAAGTTATATATAAATCTTTTTAAAATTTTACGAGTAATCCAAACCTCAGAGTATTTGCGAGGGGATGTGTAGATTCAATTGTGCTGATATAACTGAAATCGAATCCATAGAAGCTGTATCTTATTCCTGCTCCGAGAGTATAGAAGTTTCTGTTTCCATAAGCAGGATCTTCATAAAAATATCCCGTTCTTAAGGCGATTAATCTCGGATTACCATACCAGTATTCCGCACCGATTGATGTCTGAAATGATCTTGCAATACCGGGAATTCCGCCTTTCCATGAAGTAAAGATTGCCTTATAAACAGGATCAACAGAACCCGGAGTCGTAACATTTCCCGAAGTATCAATAACTGCAAGAACTCTGTTCACAAGAAGTTTCGAAAAATCAGATGTAAGAGTTAAGGAATTGTATTCTGATTTTAATACTTCGTAAGCAATAGCAATTCTGAACAAAGTTGGAAGCGGATCTGCCTGAGCCGCATCTACGTAAGAAATTTTCGGTCCTATATTAGATAGGTCAAGCCCTGCAGAGAATTTTTTTGCTAAAAATTTCGGACCCTTTAAAGGTCTGTATAATGTAGCCAGATCGAAACTTGCTGAAATTCCTGTGCCTGTTCCTTTTTCATTTCCAACGTTCAAATCATTTGGAGATAATCTGCTGTAAATAAATCTTGCTGTTATACCGCCTCCCCAATCTCTTCCCAGTTGATTTGCATATGCTACAGCAAAAGCCATTTCATAAGCCTTGTAATTTTTGCTTGGGTCAGTATTGCCTATCTCATCTGTATAAATAACTTCACCGATGTTCAGGTATGTTAAACTTGCTCCTACTGTTCCGTGAATACTTTTGATATAAGTTGCACCGGCAATATAATCATAAAACAAATCTCCGATATTTAATCCCGCCAACCATGGTGAGTGAGTAAAATTAACTTCAGTTCCTGTTTTTTGAAAAGCTAAACCCGCCGGATTCCAATACATAGCCGTTGCATCATCTGCAATTGCTGTCCCGGTTTCACCCATGCCGCCGAATCTTGAATTGGGTCCTATTAACAGGAATGGAACGCCTGTCGATACTGTTGATTGCGAATAAAGTTCATTTGCTTTAAAAGTAAATAAACTGAAAACACTTAAACTCACGCAAAAATATGCGAATGTTTTTCTTAACATTTACTGTTTCTCCTTCATGTATTTTTATTTTAGCTTGGCCAATTTTCCGGTTGTGCTCTTTGAAAAATTGCCATCCTCTGATTTAATTATTATTTTATAAATGTATGTTCCGTTGGCAATCTGATCACCATCGGAATCTTTACCGTCCCAGTCAATATTAACGAATTTATCGCTAATATTGGTTTTATTCAATTCTTTAATTAATCTTCCGCTGATAGTATAAATCTTTATATCCGCGTCTAACGGACTGTCTAGATTATGCTGAAATACAAAACTTGTAAAGTCCCTCATCGGATTAGGATAGTTATATATATTATCCAGAGTAAGCTCATCAGTGTTTGAAACAGTAAAATCTACTTCTGATGTACTGAAATTATTATAAGTATCCCAGGCTTTAATATCCATCTTATATTTTCCATTTGCAAGATTTTGCATCTGATACTCTACCGATCCGTTTTGAAAATTGGAATTACTCGAATAAAAAGGTGTTAAATCTATCTTATTATTTTCATCGTCATTGAGTATTGCCTCAATTTTATGTCCGATAGTTCCTGTCAGATTAATTCCGTTTTCATCATAAAAGTCGGCAATTAATTTCGGGTTTTGATTTACCATATCTCCCGAACGAAAATTTCTGCTGTCCATAAAAACTTTTACTACTGGTCCTACAGAATCTGCGGCTGCAGTTGAGTCAAGGCCGTTCATTATAAAGTTATTCGAGAATCCTATTCCGTCAGAAGCATTGTTTTTAAAATATGATAAGAGTTTTCCTTTACCAGGATTATAGGAAATATCACGCGGTACTACGAATTCTATATTCCATAATCCGTTTTGGACATTCGCCTTTCCTGCATAAATAATTCCTCCGAGAAGTTTGTAGTTGAATGTAAATCCAAAATCAAGCAGCGTAATATTTTTATCTACATCTAAAACTTTAAGGTCAATAGTGCCATTATAATCAGACCAGAATGTCGAATCGGAACGCAGAATGCTCCCGGAAATTTTTACTCTTTGAAGAGCTTTCATTTCAAATACTTGATTTCCTGAAGTATGATTGATGCTGTCAATTCTTGTCCTGTATTGCGGAACACCTAATCTCAGCGTAGGGTCGCCAAGCATTGCAAATTTTAAATCGTTGTCACCAAACAATCCCTGTTTAACATTGAAAATTGCTTTCCCGAATCTAAGTGTCAAATTGAGCGTGTCAGTTTTAAAAAGATTATTGTAAAGGCTATTGTTGAACACTGCATTCGGTGCGCTGTAAACAGCCCTGGTTGCCGCACAGATTCCTATTGCACCCTTATCTCTGATAGTTATCAGTTCTTCCGCAGCGCTGATGTTAAATGGGTCATCCCATCTTGCAAGGTCGCAGCTCGCGATTGAAATAAACGGATACTTGTTTTTATTATTTAACTGCGGAATACTTACCTGTCTCTCGAATATATGTTCATGCGCCCATAAATCTGTGCTTCCGTGTCCTGTATAATTTATTATCAGCTGACCTTCATTCCAGTTTTTTATTATGTCCACATTAGCTCCGGGCTTTCTTCTTCCCTGAGGTGTCCATTCGGTAGGATAGCTGACAATATAGACCTTATTTTTTTTCAAAAATACAGGCGTGTGATTTTGCGCAACGTCTTCACACTGGTCTGTGTGCTGACTGTTTTCTTCACCATTCGTATTTTCCGTTGTCCATCCGTCATCGGCTACGAACAGTCCTTCATTTCTCCATTTGTCAAAATTCTGGGGATCTTCATATCCTATTATTTTATCAACTACAGAGTTTGCCTCGTCTAGTGAATTAGCGCAAACTCTTCCTGAAGAAAAATCAGGAATGCTGTTTGACATTGGTTCGGTATGGTTTTCATTAATCTCTACAATGTAATCATCACTGCAGTAGCTGTTAACATCATCAGAATATTCTGAATTTTGCTCGATGGGGGGAATCCAGTTTCTGACTCCGTTATTATATAAGTTGTAAATATTCTTATAGTCGTAACTTCCGTCACCGAAAAACATAACATAAACAGGCTTCTCCTGCCAGTTATTAAAAGTATACTTTAGAAAATTTCTCATTGCAACAGGATCCTGCAATCCACCCGAAAACTCGTTATAAATCTTTTCAATATCTATTACATCTGTTTTAAGATAATTTATTCCGGGCTTTTCTCTTTGTTCTTTAAGTCTGTTTGCTGCTGAAAGAAATTCTTTTGGAGAAATTATTATAAAGCTGCATCCATCTGCGAGCTCTCCTTTAATATTCTGGTTCGGGACTCTTGAAGAT
>JBBRTN010000308.1:0-3479 GCA_038244395.1 Ignavibacteria bacterium | reverse complement strand
TTGAGATAAATTTTTTGTATGTTTCAGTTTTAGCATTTGCTTTATCATCGTAGAAAGTAATATAATCTTTCTCCGGTTTTTTGAGCAAACGCTCATTCAGTATTTCGAGGATGTTCTTATACCTGACAAGATAATCTGTTGCTGATAATTCACCCAAGCAGTGCGCTCGGATTATATTTATTTTTGTTGCTTCATCCATTTTAAACTTATTAAAATTTTACATTTTGCATTTTTACAATAAGTCAAACCTGTTTATAATTTGAGAATATTCTGGAAGCTCAAATATAAAACTACTTCACTGAAGTTTGTAATTATTTTTTATAAATGAAATTGTTTATTTTACAATCAAAATTAAATACAAAAAATATTTTACTGTTTAATGATTTCATAAGATTTCATATAATTAAATTATAATTTAACCTTAGCTTTACTAAATGAAAAAAATCTTTCTATTGCTTTGTACGTCGGCATTATTTATGAACATCTCATGCTCTAAAAAGGAGGAATCTAAAAGCAAAATATTTAATATTAACCTTAATCAGAATATAGAAACTCTTGAGCCGGTAATGTCAAATTCAGTGCAGTCAATCTGGGGTTTGTCAATAATGATGGAAGGACTGGTGCAGTTTGACCGGGAAAGTAATTTAATTCCATGCATTGCAAAAAGCTGGGTGATAAGTGATGATGCTTTGACATACGTTTTTAGTTTACGGAATGATGTTTATTTTCATGATAACCAATGCTTCAGTCCTGACGGCAAAGGAAGAAAAGTAATTGCATCCGATTTTAAATATTGTCTCGAACGAGTTTGCAATCCAAAGACAAAGACCCGCGGGCAGTGGGTTTACAGGGACAGGATAAAAGGCGCACAGGAGTATATAGATTTTATTTCAGGAAAATCGACTGCGGAAGTAAAAGAAATTACGGGAATAAAAATTATAAACGATTCGACTTTGTCCATAGAATTAACAAAACCGTTTTCACCTTTCCTAAGCATTCTTACAATGTCTTACGGATTTGTTTATCCAAGAGAAGCTGTTGATTTTTACGGTGAGAAGTTCGGGCAGAATCCTGTAGGTACCGGTCCGTTTAAATTTATCAAATGGGATATTGACAGGGAATTAATTTACGAAAAAAACGGCAAATACTGGAACAAGGATAAAAGCGGAAATTCACTTCCTTATCTTGACGGAGTAAAGATTACATTCACACAATCTTCTGAAACAGAATTTCTGGATTTTCAGAATGGCAAGTATGATTATCATGATCCTTCATCTGAAACTTATGATCAGATAACAGATGTAAACGGTTTGCTGACAGATGCAGGAAATAAAACATACACACTTAATAAACAGCCGTGGCTTCAGACTGTTTTCTTTGGAATGATGCAGTCTCCTGATTTGCCGGGAGGCAAGGAAGGACCTTTTGTGAATAACAAGAAATTAAGACAGGCGCTTAACTATGCAGTTGACAAAAATAAGATAATTAAATATGTCCTGAAGAACCGCGGGAAGTCAGCTGTCAATGGTCCAATCCCCATAGGTATGCCCGGCTTCAATGAAGAGATTAAAGGTTATGAATATGACAGAGAAAAGGCAAAGCAGCTTTTATCGGAATCGGGCTATCCGGGAGGAAAGGGACTGAACTTAACTTTAGTAACAGGCAATGAAGAGATACAAAAAACAATTGCAGTTGCAGTGCAGGAGCAGCTCAGGGAATACGGGATAAATCTCCAATTAGACCAGATGATACAGGCGACATTAGTATCAAAACAGGAGGAAGGAGTATTCCCATTTTGGAGAGCGAGTTGGGGAGCAGATTACTATGACCCTGAAAATTTCATGGCGTTGTTTTACAGCAAGAACATTACACCTAAAGGTCCAAACAGAGTAGGATACTCAAATCCTGTTGTTGATAAAATGTATGAAGATGCATTGAAGATAACAAACTTCGATGAAAGGAAAAAAATCTATGACGAAATGCAGAAGATTGTTATCGAAGACGCTGCCTGGCTGAGTTTATATTATAATCAGAAAATATACCTGCTTCGGAAAAACATCGAAGGATTTTACATTGACGGTTTGAATATCATTAATTTAAAATACACAAGAAAAAATTAACCTCAAACAAATTTAAAAAATTAAATTATGAAAACAATAATTTACACAATCGCCATGATTTTAGTTTTTCAGAATTCTTTTGCAGACAATGCATATTATGCAAAATTCTTTCCTTTGCAAGTCGGAAATGAGTGGACTTATTTATACCGTTACGGAGGTCCTACAACCGAATATCATTCCGTCATCACAAAAGATTCCGTATTTAATAATAACCATTATTATTATATCACTTTCCTGCCTAAGGTTCAAGGAGGCTGGATAAGATATGATGCAGTGAGGGGAAATCTATTAAAATATGATGCATCGAATTCGTGCGACAATTATATTCATGAAATTATCATAGACAGCCTGTCAGCTAGCAGTCCGTCTACAGGGACTTGCCCTTACATGAGGACATGCTTTAATGATTCTTCACAGACCACGCTTTTCAATATGCCTGTAATCGAAAAATCATTCGTATATGATTTTAATGAGTTTGAATATATGAACTATGCCAAGGATTTCGGAATCAGTTTGTATCAGAGACAAGACTTTTCGGGTTTTTATGAATCATACAGTCTTATTGCGTGCAGGATAAACGGCGTAGTTTTCACGGGTATTAGAAATCTCGGGACTGCTGTAATACCTCAGACATTTTCTCTTGAACAAAATTTTCCAAATCCTTTTAATCCGTCTACAATGATTAGATTCAGTCAGCCTGTTTATTCGTATACCAAACTTACGATCGTCAATTCCCTTGGTCAGTCAGTCAAAACCGTCTTTAATGAATATCTGTCTCCCGGAAGCTACGAATATGAATTTAACGGCAGCGCTTTAAGCAGCGGTATTTATTTTTATGTTATTGAATCAGGTAATTTTATTGATTCAAAAAAAATGGTAATATTAAAATGAAATTTCTTTTTAGAATGTAAACTTAAAAGTAAATCTGTGCATGCATAAGTTTCGTAATAATATTTAAAACAAACAAAATTGAAATTAAAATTAAAATTAAAAAAGTTAAACATTTTTTTACTTACATTACTTGCTTCAGTATTTCTATTTTCATGTACAAAATCAGAACTCAAAAAAACAGAAACTTCACAGGATAAAAAAAGCACAACCGATTCAATAAAATCTTCCGGAGAAAGCAATACAATCCCGGATACATCAAAATTAAGCAAAGCCACATTCGCAGCGGGATGCTTCTGGTGTGAGGAAGCTGTCTTTGAAAGTGTAAAAGGTGTTGGGGAAGTAATATCAGGATATTCCGGAGGCAAGACAAAAAATCCTACTTACGAAGAAGTCGGATCCGGAACGACAGGACATGCAGAGTCTTTCCAGGTCTACTATGATTCTTCGCAAATTAATTATGAGACATTG
>JBBRTN010000307.1:0-3486 GCA_038244395.1 Ignavibacteria bacterium | reverse complement strand
TTCAGGAAGCATGAAAACTTTATTTGTTTTAAAAAACAGATTCATATTTTAAATAACCATTTTTTACAAACCTAAATACTAACAATAATGGCAAAAGTAAAAACGCTCGAGAACTTTTTAATTGAAGAATTGAAGGAGGCTTTTCAAAATCATCTCAAAGAAACCGAAGGACATGTCACACGGCTGGAAAAAATATCACAAATGATAGGGAAAACCCTGACAGGAAAGAAATGCAAGGCGATGGAAGGACTAGTTGAAGAAGGTAAGGGGATAATCGAAGAAGACATGACAGACGACGTTAGAGACGTTGCCCTGATAGCCGCAGGTCAGAAAGTCGAACATTATGAAATTGCTTCTTATGGCTGTGCCAGGACTTATGCCAGCCTTATCGATCTTCCAAAAGTCGAAGACCTGCTCCAGGAGACTCTTGATGAAGAAGGCAATGCCAATAAACTTTTAACTGAAATTTCGGAGAGTCTTAACTCCGTTGCGCTTGAAGGTTAAGAAAGAAATCTCGTTTTTAAAATAACTAATTATACAGCTATACTAAATTTACAATATTTGCCCGGCTTCCTGTTTTGAATTAAAGAAGCCGGGCAATTTAATTCTTAAAAAAATAATTTAAGAAAATTTTCGATAACTACATTTTTATAAAATGCTGAATGAAAAAACTGTTAACATAAACACGAAGATGATGAGTGCCGGTATATCCGATCCTGCCAAAAGTGCGAAGGCAATAAATCTTGTATATGTCAAAGCCGGTGAAAAGGGATATACAAGGAAACGAAAAGGAAAGTCTTTTATTTATTTTGACGGGAATAAAAAATTAAAAAATAAGGACGAGCTCGAGCGTATTAAGAAATTAATCTTGCCACCCGCATGGGAAAATGTATGGATATGCAGAATTCCTAACGGGCATCTGCAGGCAACCGGGGTAGACAAGCTCGGACGCAAACAATACAAATATCATAATGACTGGTCGCTCATTAGAAATCGCACAAAGTTTTACCGTCTGTATGAATTCGGTAAAAACCTTCCGCATGTACGGTCTGAAATTCAAAAAAAATTATCTTCCTCCGGCAATCATAAGGAAAAAATTTTAGCCGCTTTGCTCAGCATAATGGAAATGACCAGCATCAGAATAGGGAATTCATTTTATGAAAAACTGTATGGTTCATTCGGACTTACAACATTAAAAAACCGTCATGTAAATATCAGCGGCGCAAAAATAAAATTTTCTTTTAAAGGCAAAAAAGGTGTGGAGCATAATATAAAACTAAACAGCAGGAGGCTGGCAAAAATTATTAAAAGCTGCAAAGAAATCCCGGGAAAAGAATTGTTTGAATTCATAGATGAAGAAGGAATGATACATAACATTGATTCCGGGATGGTAAATGAATTTATACAAACCCTGACAGGCGGAGACTTTACGGCAAAGGATTTCCGGACCTGGGCGGGAAGCGTTCAGGCAATCGTTGCATTAAAAGTGCTCTCTGATTCTGAACCCGCAGGTGAAGCAGGTGCCGGCGCAAGCCTGAATGCTCTAACAAATTCTGAAATGAAACATACGCTTCCTGCAATGTATGAGCTTGTCGCCGGGAAATTAGGCAATACAAAAACTGTATGCAAAAAATATTATGTTCATCCTGTTATCCCTATGCTTTTCGAAAATAATAAACTTAAAAAGTATATAGACAAATTAAAACTGACAGATGAAACTGAAGAAAGAAAGGGATTGACCGCAGAGGAAAAAGTACTTATGAAAATGCTTAAAGCTGCTTAAGATTTTTTTACATTTGAAATAAAAAAGAATGTTGATAATACAGGAGAGTCAATATTATCAATCATTCTTTTTGTTTAATCCGGAAAGAACTCTGACTGCTTATCATTTTTTGGAGGAACCGGCTTTCTTAGTTTCTCCTTTTTCTTTCCTCGTCTTATTAACCGTTGCCATTGCTATTCTTTTGGCTGTCTTTTCAGACCTGCCTTCTTTCTCTTCACTTTTAAGAATATGCTTATACTGCCTCTTCCTTTTTTCCGGCAATTCGCTTACAGCTGCCTTGTGCTGAGATTCAGATTTCATTTATTTAATAAATTTATAAGGACTAAATTAAATAAAGACAAAATTCGTGCCAATGGATATATTCCAAATCCGAGAAAATAATTAAATTATTTTTAGAAGGAAGAAAGACATGCTAGACGGAAATGTCTGTAATTGACGAAGAGAATTTCTATTCTTAATGCGTTGGGGTTTGGGAGGGTTCAGAAATATTATTGATTATCTTTTCCAAACCAATAATTATAAAGAACAGTGATGAAGAATGCTATTGAGCATATTCCGAAGAATGCTTCCACTATATAAATAAATTCCAGCAGGGAATGCCCTTTAAGTAATTTAGACTGTGCACCAAGCGGGCGTTCCTAGAAGGACTAGAATGTTAAGGTGCTTTTTACGCAGTTGAGATTATCTTTTTTCTTTCGATATTCAATCTTGAATAAAGTAATATCACTCCGAAAATAATCATACCGATTGAAATTATTTGCGCCTGGCTCATTCCAAATGCAATTCTCGGGTTAAGCCTTATTACCTCGATTAAGAGCCGCTCGATGCCTGACAATATAAGATAGTAGGCGAATATAATTCCGGGTGTTTTGTATTTAGTCCTGCTTGTCCAAAGAAAAGTGAAGATTAAAATTGCCGCAACGAATTCATATATTGATGTAGGATGAACGAGTACGCCTGCCTTGGTCGGGACGGTACCGTTTGTGTAACTGTATCCGAGAAATTCCCAGAATGTTCCGTTCACAGGTATTCCGTAATCTCCGTCGCCCGAAAGATGGCATCCGACTCTTGCAAGTCCATAGCCAATTGCTGCGCTCGGTGACATCATGTCAAAGATTTTTAAGACAGATAGGTGCTTGACTTTACAGTAAATCATAACCAGGATTATAGCCAGCAGAAGTCCTCCGTAAAAAGTTAACCCGGAAGGTGAGAGCAATATGTCTTTTGTTAAATAAAAAGATAAAGGATTTCCCGAACCGAAGTTCCACTCCTCCAGGACATAAAACAATTTAGAGCCGACAATTCCACCTATCAGACAAAGAAATGTAATCGTAACTCCGATGTTTTCATCCATGCCCGTTCGTTTCAGTTCACGTGAGAATAAAGCGCTTCCCACCAGAAAAGTAATTCCCAGCATAAGCCCGTAACTGTAAACCGGTACGGGTCCGATCTCAAATAATTTTGGATACATTAATTACCCTTCCGTCATTACATTAATAAATTTTTTTTTAGGGTCAAGTGTGAGTTTTACTGAACTTGGAGCGACTTTTATTTTGAAAAGGATTTTCCCTTTGTTATACTTCAGAAGTTTCAGATCATACTCGACGTTTTTAAAATCAAAGAGTTTGAACTGGTAAATGGCGGCGCCTTCTTTGGAAATATCAAGGCGCGGAGCTGATAAGCCCTCTATGTTGAACTGTATT
>JBBRTN010000306.1:0-3498 GCA_038244395.1 Ignavibacteria bacterium | reverse complement strand
GCAGTCTGAACTGATTACTATCCTCTGCAGCGCATTGGTAGTGAGGAAAAGTTATATTGCAAATTATTTCATTGGATTCTTCTCCGTTACTTCACTATATACTTGAAACAATTCCTTAATTAAATTAACTTGAAGCACAAAAATTCAGGAGTAAAATAAATGTCCAAACTTTTAGAAGTAAAAAATCTCAAAACATATTTCTATACCGATGACGGTGTCGCGAAAGCGGTAGATGACGTATCTTTTTCACTGGATAAAGGTGAGACACTTGGACTCGTAGGCGAATCAGGCTGCGGGAAAAGCGTTACTGCTCTTTCCATCATGAGATTAATTCCCGAACCTCCGGGAAAAATTGCCGGCGGTGAAATTTTCTTCAAGGGTACGGATATTTTAAAAGTTACAGAAAAAGGAATGCAGGATATCAGAGGAAATGACATCGGAATGATTTTCCAGGAGCCTATGACATCACTTAATCCTGTTTTCACATGCGGAGACCAGATCGAAGAAGCGGTTATTCTTCATCAGAAATTATCAAAGGAAGATGCTAAGGCAAAAGCCATTGAGATGCTGAATCTTGTAGGAATTCCTTCTCCCGAACAGAGATACAATGAATATCCACACCAGCTTTCGGGCGGCATGAGACAGAGAATTATGATTGCCATGGCGTTATCATGCAATCCTGAAATTCTGATTGCGGACGAACCCACAACTGCACTTGATGTAACCGTGCAGGCTCAGATTCTCGAACTTATAAAAAGACTGCAGAATGAATTAGGCATGGGTGTAATAATGATTACTCACGACCTCGGTGTAATAGCCGAAGTTTCTACAAGAGTCGCAGTAATGTATGCGTCTAAAATTGCCGAATATGGAAACGTCGACCAGATATTTTATAATCCCAAACATCCTTACACAATAGGTTTACTTAATTCAATACCGAAACTCAGTAAAAGCAAATCGCGGCTCGCAACCATTGAAGGAAATGTTCCTCCTCCGACAAATTATCCCAAGGGATGTCATTTCTGTACACGCTGCACATTTGCAATAGAAAAATGCTGGGCTGAGGAGCCGCCTTCCTTTGAGATAGAGCCGGGGCACACGGCAGCATGCTGGAGAGTAAATGAAATTGATAAATTTAAAGAATCACTTCTTGCGCCTGCAGTTTAAGAAAATACCCTGAGGACGGAAGTAAGATTTTATGTTGACCCTGAATTTCATTATAGAAGTTTAGGGTTTGTTTTTTAGCTTAACTAACATAACAATTGAATAACAAACCGATTGAAACAACTTAACCAGTTTAAGTAATTTAAGTAATTTAATTAATTTTATTAGTAAAATTTTGGCTCTATTAATTAAAGACATAAAACAATTAATCACCTGCAGAAATAATTCCAGATTTCCCAAAGCCGGGAAGAAACAGTCTGATATCGGAATGGTGGAGAATGGAAATATCTTCATCGAGAACGGTAAGATTTCATTTGCGGGAAATAAATCCGGATTGAAAAAATTTCTCGGTACAAGCAGGACAGGTAAGTATGAAATAATTGATGCAAGTAATAAAATTGTCTTTCCGGGTTTTATAGATTCGCACACACATTTTGTTTTCTCGGGTTCACGTGAGAATGAATACGAGATGCGGCTCGCCGGGAAATCCTACCAGGAGATTGCAAAGTCGGGTGGCGGAATTATATCAACAGTTAATGCAGTCAGAATCACTCCAAAAGACAAACTTAAGCAAACCGCAGAATCGAGACTCGAAAAATTTGTAAGCTGCGGAACCACGACCATTGAAGGAAAATCCGGGTATGGACTTAATCTCGGAAACGAAATAAAGATTCTGGAAATAATGAACGAGCTTAATGAGGAAAATAAATACCTGCTTGATATTATTCCCACCTTTCTCGGCGCACATTCAATCCCGCCGGAAAAAAGCAAGGAAGAATACATTGAGGAGATTTGCTTTAATATGATTTCGATTATTTCAAAAGGAAAACTTGCAAAATTCATAGACATATTTATAGAAGAAAATTATTTTAATATAAAGGATGCAGAGAAAATTTTGTCTATGGGAATAAAATTCGGAATGATACCAAAATTACATACTGAGCAGTTCAATTCAATAGGAGGAATTGATACCGCGATAAAATTCAAAGCTGCATCTGTTGACCATCTCGAAGTATTGAAATCAAAAGACATTGATAAGCTCCTGGCATTCAATAAAAACAGGAGTGAGCGAAAAATCATTGCCACCATACTTCCGGGAGTTTCATACTTCCTTGACATTCCATACGCTCCGGCGAGAGAATTAATAAAAAATAATATACCGGTAGCACTGGCAACAGACTTTAATCCGGGAAGCTGTATGACGGAAAACCTTCAGATTATTATGTCACTCGCCTCGCTGAAACTGAAAATGAGCGCAGAGGAAATATTAAATGCAGTAACTATCAATGCGGCTTTTGCGCTGAATATAGAAAATAAAACCGGAAGCATTGAAACAGGGAAGCAGGCGGACCTGTTAATTTTCGATATGCCTTCGTACAAATATTTGATTTACAATTTCGGCGTCAACAATCTTGAGACAGTTTATAAGAAAGGAAAAGTGGTTTATAACAGAGCTTGAAAATCCCGGCTAAATATTTTAAAAAAGCGTTCATGAAAAAAATTTTATTCCTGATCTCATTCTGCATTATTCTAATATCCTGCAAGCCTTCCTCAACAAGAGAAGATTATCTCAAACCCGTCAGGACATCAGATTCAAAAAAAGATACTACAGGAAAATTCTACGAAGTCAGACTGGTTGCGGAAAACCTGTATGTTCCGTGGAGTATTGTATTTACTGACTCAGCAAGGATGCTTGTCACCGAAAGGAACGGAAAGCTAAGAGTAATACAGAACGGGAAACTCCGGGAGAAACCTCTGAAGATTTTTGATGAAGTTTCTTCAAACGGAGAAGAAGGTCTGATGGGAATGACTTTGGATCCGGATTATAAAACTAACAAATACATTTATATAAGTTATGCTTATGAAAAAGGGAATGGTCTTTCGGTAAAAGTGATAAGATATAAAGATAACGTGGATAATTTATCTGATGAAAAATTAATAATTGATAATCTGCCGGCAGAAAGATATCACGCAGGATGCAGGTTAAGATTCGGTCCGGACGGAAAGCTTTACATTACCACAGGTGATGCTGGCGAAAGACACCTTGCTCAGGATGTTAACACACTTTATGGAAAAATCCTGAGAGTAAATTCCGACGGTACTATTCCTGATGATAACCCATTTCCGGGTAATCCTGTATGGAGTTACGGGCACCGCAATTCACAGGGAATTGACTGGTATCCCGGGACAAACATTCTTTATTCTACAGAGCATGGTCCTTCGGGATTTGACGGACCGGGTGGCGGCGATGAAGTAAACATAATTGTCAAAGGAGGAAATTACGGCTGGCCGGTAGTTTCACATAAAGAAAGTAAAGAAGGAATGATTTCTCCG
>JBBRTN010000305.1:0-3543 GCA_038244395.1 Ignavibacteria bacterium | reverse complement strand
ATAAAAATTAGCTTAGCCCTCACAATTTTATTTATTAAAAACTTTTTCTTTAACCTTAAAAACCCACAAATGAAAAAACTTATCCTCATTACCACTATCTTATTTCTATCTGTAACATCGTCCTATTCACAAGGAATTGCTGTGTTAACAGGAGTTTTTCCGGGAAGAAATCTGTCCAATTTTTTTGACCCTTGTAACGGTAGTACTATAACTGCTTATGCAGGAGTTATCTTATGTAATTTCGAAGGTAATGCAAACGTTCCTTTCTATTGCCTTGATCTGTGTACCAATATCAGTATCGGTGATTCCATCCGTGATTCCGCAGGTACAGTTCCAAAAGCAATTTATATTTTACAGAATTATTATCCTCAAGTAGCAACCTATCCAGGAAAGTTGGCAGATAATAATGACGAAGCCGCAGCCATTCAATGCGCTATCTGGGTTATCCGAAACGGCTTAGATATAAATACCTCGGTCGGTGATTTAACTGTAAGGAACAGAGCTCAGCTAATAGTGAACGATGCAAATGCTAACGGAGGAAGCTCGGCTATTGCAACTACTTTTAGTATTATACCGGGAATGAATCCCAACGAATTTATAGTTAGGACACTTGACCAGAATGGAAACCCTATAGCAGTAAATAATATTCAGTTGTCTATTACTTCAGGTTCGCTGAGCACAAATGTAACAAGCACAGACGGAACCGGACAATCCGCTCCGATAGTTGTCTCAGGTACAAACAACGGTTTGATAACCGCAACCGCTAATGTAGTAAACCCTTCGGGATTTGCATTTGCAGGATTATCATCAAACCTTCAGGTACTTGGATTAGCAACCACAACAACAGCCTTAAGATCTGTTACGGCAGACTGGGGAGTATTGCCGGTTGAGCTGTCATCATTTACTGCAAACGTTACAAATGCTATTGTTAATTTAAACTGGAGCACAATATTTGAAACCAATAATTCAGGATTTGACATAGAAAGAAAATCAGTCGGGTCAAATGACTGGCAAAGAATAGGTTTTACTGAAGGTCACGGAACAATTAATGTTCCTACCAATTATTTATACATAGACCGAAATGTAAATTCCGGTAGGTATAATTACAGATTAAAGCAATTAGATATCAACGGAAATTTTGAATATCATAATTTGATTTCAGAAATAGTAATTGGAGCTCCAACAAAATTTGAATTAAGACAAAATTATCCGAATCCATTTAATCCATCTACAACGATTAGCTTTGATTTGCCATTAAGCGGATTTGTTTCACTAAAGGTCTTTAACATTTCAGGAAAAGAAGTTGCTACATTGGTGAATGAAAGCAGATCAGCAGGTTATCATTCTGTTAATTTCAATGCATCTAGTCTTTCCAGTGGTGTGTACTATTACAGACTTGAAGCCAACGGAATCAGCAAGATCATGAAAATGGCTTTAATAAAATAATAATACAGTTATTCAGAATTTAGAGAAGGCGAGCTTGAAAGGAGACTCGCCCTTTTTTTTTTGGGAAAATACATTAGCGCCGTTAAACAATGGACCTCGCAATGACAGATAATAATGCTTATAACTTTGAACAGGAAAACATTCGTAAGAAGGTGCTTCATTAACTGAATAATATAAAAGGCGGAATTGTATTTCCGCCTTTTTTGTATACAAACTTTTTTTTTATTTATCAATGATTTTTCTGTATGTGACTTGACAAGAAAAACAAGTAACCATATTTTTGTTTACCCAAAAAAATTCATACTGAAAACCCAAAATATTTTCAGGATGGAAATAATAAATTCAAAATATCCCAACTAGTATTTTGGATTTGCTAAATTAAATATTAAAATCGAAAGGAGAAAAAAATGAAAAGGAGAATACTCTTCTTTTTTGCAATAGTTCTATGCATTTCAAACACATCTTTTAGTCAATCAGGTCTCAGCGATGCTTATTTAGGAGGTATCGGCGCCGGTACAAGTGTCACATTCATAGATCCTCATACAGGTAATTCCAGAGGCGTTCTTGCAGTTCTAATTATAGGAAGTGTGGACGGAAATCCAACTCAGTTTTATTGTGTAGATATCCAAAGATCAGTAGGATTCCCTGATACTTGTCATCATGATTCAGCAGTATCAAATCCGAAAATTGTTTATATACTTAACAATTACAGGCCGTTTAATCCAAACCCGGTCAATGAACTTCCGGATATAAATAATGAAGTTGCCGCAACACAAATTGCCATATGGCATTTTTCTGATGGAGTCGATGCCAACACTGTCACCGACCCTACCATCATGGTCAGAGCATTGGAAATAATAGTCGATGCGGATATTAACGGGTCAAACACAAATGTATTTACCACTCTAGAGATAGTTGCCGATGCAAATCCGAATGACTTTTTTCTCAGAACTGCGGATCAAAATGGCAACCCGATAGCAGTTAATAATATTCAATTATCAATTACCTCCGGTTCATTGAGCACTAATTCAATAAGTACAACATTACCAAACGGAACGTCATCTTCTGTAAATGTGTCAGGAGCTTCAAACGGATCCATTATCAGCGCAGAAGGAATGGCAGTAATTCCGCAGGGAGTAACCTATACCTGTACCGACGAACAAAGACTGGTTCTGGCTTTACCGACAATCGGTCTGAAGAAAACAATACTTGACTGGGGGGCTTTACCGGTCGAGCTTACAGCATTCAGTTCCTTTATTAACAGCAGAAATGTAGTATTAAGCTGGACTACAGGTGCCGAAGTCAACAACTCAGGTTTTAATATTGAAAGAAGATTAGCAGGAACAAGTGAATGGAATGTCGTAGGAAATGTTTCAGGAAACGGGACTTCTAATTTGTCGCACGGATACACCTATGTTGACAGGAATCTTGTTTCAGGGAAATATAATTACAGGCTGAAGCAAATGGATTTTAACGGAAATTATGAATATCATTTTTTGAATAATGAAGTTGAAATAGGTTTACCTTCAAAGTATGACTTAAGTCAAAATTATCCTAACCCGTTTAATCCTTCTACAAAGATAAATTTTGAATTAGCTAATGCAGGAAACGTTTCAATAAAAATATTTGATAATCTTGGAAGAGAAGTTGCCTCACTTGTAAACGATTACAGGAATGCCGGCTATTATACAATTAATTTTAATGCTTCAAATCTACCGAGCGGATTATATTATTACAGAATGGATGCAGTTGGATTTAACAAGACAATGAAAATGACATTATTAAAGTAACAGAAATAAATTATTTATAATTAAGGCAGGTTCATTTTTGGGTACCTGCCTTTTTTTTATTTTCTTATTTTAATTTTCTTCTTTTAAATTTCTCTTCATAAGTATCTCCGTTGCCTTATGCGGATCTTTGTCTTTAAAAAGAATATTAAATACCTGGTTTGTAATCGGGAGTTCAAGATCAAGTTTCCTGGACAGCTCATATGCGGATTTAGTAGTTGCGACTCCTTCGGCAATCATTTTCATCTCTTTTAAAATAGTCTTTAATTTCTTTCCTCTTCCTATTTGCTCACCTACGCTTCTGTTTCTT
>JBBRTN010000304.1:0-3548 GCA_038244395.1 Ignavibacteria bacterium | reverse complement strand
CTCTTGAATTTATAATGCTAGACAAACCGGTTATCTATATTGACTGCCCGGAATTTTTTGAGAAGACTCTGAAGGAAACTTATTCTAATTTCGGAGATACGACAGCAGATTTCGTCCGCAACGATCCGAAAGCAAATGCAGGCAGGCATGTAGGAACCGTAGTTTATGATTATGATATAGATGGATTGAGCATTGCTGTTCAAAAATCCCTGGACAATCCCGGTGAACTCTCCGCCAAAAGAAAAGTTTTTTCAAAACAGCTGAGTTATAATCCCGGTAATGCCGCTAATACCGCAGCAGAAAAAATATTAAGTATACTCGGAATATGAATGATGTAAAGCAGGATTCTAAAAAAGAAATTATAAGCGAGCTCAGTGATTTATGGAGCCGCAGCGGAATCGGGAAAAATGAAACAGTTCTTGTACACAGTTCGATCTCAAGATTTTTAAAAAAATACAAATCAAGAGGAATAAATTTAACACCGGATGACATACTCGATTCATTTATTAAATCAGCCGGAGAAAAAGGGACTTTGCTTTTTCCGACATACAACTTTGAATTCACCGAGGGAAAAGCATTTGATATAAGAAATTCGAAATCTGAAACCGGCGCTTTGACAGAAGCGGCAAGGCTTCATCCGTTGTCAGTGCGGACAGGTCATCCTCTTTTCTCATTTGCGGTTATCGGCTACCATTCAGATAAATTCAGTCGCCTGTATAACTTCGGGGCATTTGGTGAAGATTCACCGTTTGCGATATTGCTTGCACTTGACGGACAGATAGCGGCACTGGATGTGGCAGGAGAATTTTGCATGACCTTTTATCACCACGTTGAGGAAATGGAAAATGCACCTAACCGTTATCACAAAAATTTCAACGGTAAATATTTTGATTATGACGGGCAGGAGACACAACGGGAATTTGACGTATACTCAAGAAAAATAGAACTCGGTGTTGAGACTGATGTTAAGCCAATGGAAGAGTATCTATGGTCTAAGGGCATGTACTCAGGGGATCGCCCGGGAGAAGGAAGCTGTCTCCATGTAATAAAAGCAAGGACAGTCTATGATGAAGCAGCCGCAATTATAAGAGAAGGCAAATCATTAGGGATGCTTTACAAAACCGGAAACAAAAAACCGTGAAAGATTTAATCGAAAAATATTTTGACAGACTATGGCCGCTCAACCGCAGCTTAACAGGAAACGGAAACAGGGAGACTCTTAAAATTTTATCGGAGCTTGTTGATTTAAAGATATCGGAGATCCCTTCCGGGACAGAATGTTTTGACTGGAAAGTGCCGGATGAATGGAACGTCAGGGAAGCGTGGATAAAAGACAGCAAAGGAAATATTATTATTGATTTCAAAAAAAATAATTTGCATCTGCTCGGATACTCCGAAAAATTTTCAGGCAAGCTAAATCTAAAGGAATTAAAAGAGCATTTGTATTCATTGCCTGATCAGCCTGATGTTATTCCGTACCTGACATCCTATTACAAGCGGAGGTGGGGATTTTGCGTCAGCAACAATCAGGTGGAAAATCTGAAAGAAGATTCATATGAAATTTTTATTGATTCGGAATTTAATTCAAACGGTTCGATGACAATTGCGGAAGCTTTTTTGAAAGGCGATACTGATGAAGAAATTTTACTCTCGACTTATATTTGTCACCCGTCCATGGCTAACAACGAATTATCCGGTCCTCTTGTCACTGCATTTCTTTACAATGAATTAACAAAAAGGATAAGCAGAAAATATTCCTACAGATTAGTTTTCCTGCCGGAGACTATCGGAAGTATTTATTATCTTTCAATAAATGGCGACCACTTTAAAAAAAAACTCGCAGCAGGATACGTGGTTACGTGCATAGGAGACAAAGGAAATTTTACTTATAAGAGAAGCAGGAACGGAAACTCTTTGGCGGACAGGTCAGCGGAACTTGTGCTCAATGAAACAGAAGAGAATTTTACTGTCGAAGATTTTTTCCCGACAGGCAGTGATGAAAGGCAATACTGCTCACCTGGATTTGATCTTCCTGTAGGCTCACTGATGAGAACAAGATACGGTAAATATAAGGAGTATCATACTTCAGCCGACAACAGGGGTTTTATTTCATTCGATGCAATGGAAAATTCCGTAAAAAAATATTCAGATATAATAGAAGTGATTGAAAATAATTTTAAATACAAAAATAAATTTCCATACTGCGAGCCCCAGCTTGGGAAAAGGGACCTTTATCCTACACTTGGCTCGCAAAAAGATACGGCAGAGTTTGTCAATGCTGTTATGTGGATTTTGAATTTATCAGACGGCACGATGGATATGATTGATATCTCAAAGAAGTCAAATGTCCCTTTCGGACTTCTGGTCAAAGCAGCACAAAAATTAGAAGAGAAAGAACTTATAGAAAAAATCTCACTGATGAACGGATCAGCAAACAAAATGGCGGTGTCGGGATTGAATAAAATAATTTAATGATTTCCTATCAGAGAAATAATTAACCACGGATTTTGCAAAAGTATATAATCACAGGATTTTCGGGATTTGTGAGCAAAAATTTTCTTGAATACTTAAATGATAGTTGTATCCAGTCCTTAATACTCGGACTAGATGTTGTGCATCCTTCATTTGACACCAATGCTTATGAACATTTGAAAATAAAATTCGAAAGGAATGATTTAAAAGACAAGGACAGGCTTTGCAAATTGATTTATGATTTTCAGCCGGATTATATACTGCATCTTGCATCATACAGCAGTGTTGCCGGCAGCTGGAAAAGTCCGAACACAAGCTTTCAGAATAATGTGAATATATTTTTAAATTTGATGGAAGGGCTGAGGATCGTCGGATTAAATTGCAGGGTGCTTTGTGTCGGATCGTCGGAAGAATACGGAAATGTAAAAGTTGCGGATCTTCCTCTCCGTGAAAATCAGGTACTGAATCCATCCAGTCCATTTGGGATTGCAAGATTTTCTCAGGAGCTATTAGCGAGATTATATGCAGAAGTATACGGACTCGACATAATCATTACCCGTTCGTTTAATCACATAGGTGCCGGGCAAAATGATAATTTTGCAGTGTCATCTTTTGCGAAACAACTTGTAGAGATTAAGAAAAGCAACATGAGCGAATTTGTAATCGCAGGGGACGTAACGATAGTCCGGGATTTTGTTGATGTGCGTGATGTAGTACACGCATATCACCAGCTGCTTATCAGGGGAAAGAAGGGAGAGATTTATAATATTTGCAGCGGCTATGGAATATCACTTCAAAATATTATTCAGATGATGTGTGAAATTCTTGATATTGAAATCATTATTAAGAAAGATAAAAAGCTGATGAGACCTAAGGATAACCCTGTGATTATAGGATCAAACGAGAAAATCAGAAAAGAAATTAACTGGCATAGTGAGATTCCGCTGGAGGAAAGTCTGCGGAAAGTAATCGGATATTATATGATGCAGTAGAAATTTATCGTTCGTAAATTTAAAAAAGTCATAATTGAAATCTATTTTTATTTCATACAATTATAATCATATAATTAAATAATG
>JBBRTN010000303.1:0-3564 GCA_038244395.1 Ignavibacteria bacterium | reverse complement strand
AGCTGCAGCTTCCGTAGGACACCACAAGATTTGTTCTTGCAAACTTAATGTCTTCAGTTCTAATCACCCAGTCTTTCCAAGAAAATGATTCATCAGTAAAAATAAAATTTCCGGGATTCTCATCAGTTAACATTCCCCCGATGCCTGAATTGGAAATATTGTGTCTCATTGCAATTATCCCTGCACCGAATACATTGATAAAACCGTGCATCATAGTTTTGATTTCTTTATCGTAATGCCTGAAGGGATGATGAAGTCCTGCAGTGAATTTCATTTTCATTTCCCTGTCAAGACATTCGCGTATGGAAAAAGCAATCAGCTCCGGCGAAGGAAAGGAATCCGCTTCCGTCCCGCCTGTTCGTAATTTGAAGCCTGTGTTATTTTTTTTCAAATTATGAATCTGAATTCCGTTTACAATCGAGCTGATATTTTTTTTCCACTGTGTATCAGCATTTCCTTCCAAAAAAATAAAAACGGGCTGCTCTATATTCTTTTCAATAGTGTCTGAAATAAAATCTAAGCAGTCTGAAATATCCTTTGCGTTATGACCCGATATCAGTTCGTCGGGAAGTTTAATTTCAAAAACCCCGGTGTTTACTGAATCACCGGATAGTGAAATAAAATTTTCCCACAGCCCGATATCATTAATAAGGTTAGATGAAAATTCATTAAAGTCTTTTCCTCCTCTTCCCAATAAGGAAATTTCAATATTCTTTTCCAGGGGGAAACTATCATCAATAATTTTTTTGAGTTCATTCAGCATTCTTGCCGGACAAATAAATTTAGAAAGCATCCATGTGTAATCATGACTGTTTTTATAATTGATGTAATTACTAAAAGCCTGAGCGAGCGTCAGGGAAGCGGGCGGAAATAATCCTGCATAGTCAATAAGATTTTCACAAAAATATAATGTACTTTTAGCGGGGAGTTCCTGCATATTTTTTGATTATGCTTTAAAATACTTATTATTACTTCATAAATAAATTAATTATTAAGTACCTGTTTTTAAAAATTATTATTTCTGAAGTTTGATTCATTTGATAAAATGGATTTATGGATTAAAATAATTTTTGTCTCATCTGAGTATGAAATTTCAATAAAAACGTTTTGGGTAGTCATGTGTGCTAAAAGTAAGTTTTCATTAATATTAATTGTATTTTGAATTATAATGATTTATTTTGCATGAAAAATAACGGGTATAGACTTCAGAGTTTTCAGAGAGAAAAAACTTGTACCCAATATTCCCCAGAATTTTAAAGAAATATTTTTGCAAATTCAAAATAAAAGCAGATGAAAAATTTTAATCACTTCATTGTTATAATTCTTTTCAATATAATTTTTTTAGGCTCTGCGAAATCTGCTACATATTATGTGAATTCGGCAACAGGAAATAATAATAACTCTTCTGCACAGGCACAGAACATCACGACTCCATGGCAGACAGTACAGTTTGCTATTGATAATGCTGCTGTCCTTAACGGAGATAATGTAGTTGTTTCCGAAGGTACTTATGCAGGTTTTGTTTTAAACAAGCGTCTGAATATTATCGGCGCCTGGAAAGGAGGAACCCCTGCTGTGAATACAATTTTTAATACCGGTGTGACTCTCAGTGCGTCAGGCGGAAGTGTTTCAGATAGAATGCTTCTCAAAAACCTCCGTGTAGACGGCTCTGCAGGCGATGGTGTTGATATCAGAAATAGTTTTGTCACACTGGAAAATGTATTTGCGACAAACTCCGCAGTTAACGGAATCAGGGTAAATGAAACAGGTCTTCAGGATATAATTATCGAAGCATGTAATATTAACAGCAACTCATATGCTGGAATTTATTTTCCTTCATTTGCCGGAGTCGATGGTTTTATAATGAGAAATACTACGGTGAATAATAACGGGGAGTTTGGTATTGCTGCTTTCCAGAGACGTACAAATCCTACGGAAATAAAAAATGTTCGGATATCACACTGTTCTTTTACGGACAATAATCCGACTAACCAGGCACAGGGACATACGATTTATTTTGAGAAGCTCAAGAATTCAGTGTTTGAAAATATATCAGTTGTGATGCCCGCAGGCAATAACTGGATTGGAATTAATATCAATCTTCTTAGCAGGGATGATTACTCAAATATATCTATTCTTAACTCCAGAATAATACGTTCATCTCCCGGAAGCGGGATCTGGATTCAGGCAAGAAATGATCTCCCCGATCCTCCGTCTATTCTGGATACTGTTACTTTAAGAGGAATAGTCTTTACAAACTGCGATACTAATATTGCATTTAACAGACATGTAAAAAATATGACAGTTGATAAATGCGACTTGAGTAATTATTCCAGGTATGCACTTGTAAATTATACGGACCATGGAACAATCACTGCAGATAATAATAAATGGAAAAACGGGGACGTGCCTGATACTACTGTTATTTCAGGGGGAATGCTTACATCAGGAAACAATATAATTACACTTATGCCACCTACCGACGGCATTTTTGTAGGAATGGGAATTACCGGTGTGGGAATTCCTGCAGGTACTGTTGTAGTTTCCAAAACTTCGAATTCAATTGTCATGAGCAATCAGGCTACCATCAGCGGTTTAAATAACCAGATAGTATTTGTATTTAATTTCGCTTCATCTACGGATATAGTACGAACTGCTTTAAACTTTATTACGACGGCTAACCCTTTACAAAATTCTATTGTTAACCAGGCGAATGTAAGCTATCCTGATTTAGCTAATGCTATCGTAGGTACAGCTCCGGGAGGTACGATATGGAATCTGCCTTCAGGAATAATTTCAGGAGCAACACACATTGGAAAAATTCTGAAACTTATCGGACCGGGCGCAGGATTTTTGCACGCAGGCAGTCTTACAACTTTTGAATTTCTTTTTGTCGAAACAGACTCATTCAAAATGGGAAGTGATTTTGCTGTGACAAATACACTGACGGATAACCGCCAAGGAAATAATTTTATAGACAACCAGGGAAATACACCAACAAGCGGCGCGACAGGAGTTACATATATCGGATTAGACAATACTCTTATTCTTAACGGACCGGTCAATGCTGTTGCAGGCTTTGTCGGCGGAGACAGATCTGATATGGTTTTTGCAGGAGCTTCCGGCAGCACTGGTTTGCCTAAAGTAAAAGGCGGGTTAAGAACTTTGCAGATCAACAGGGCAGGCGGAATTATTTTACTTGATTCATTAAGGCTGCACAGACTATTATTTTTACAGAATGGTCTGCTATCAATTGACGGAAAAAATTTAACACTCGATCCTAATGCAACTGTCTTTGCTCCGTTCACAGCATCAAGCTATGTCAATACAAACGGGACAGGTGAGTTTAGGAAAAATCTTAATTCGACAACTCCTACATATTTTAATTTTACAATAGGTGCTGGAAGCTATACTCCGTCATCGGTATTTTTTTCAGGCTGGACACTGGCAAACGGCGCGTATGTAAGTTCAAGAGTTGTCAATTCAAAACATCCGCTCAACGGATGCCTTAACGATTTTTTAAACAGGTACTGGGTAATAGGACAAAGCGGTATTACTAATTTT
>JBBRTN010000302.1:0-3575 GCA_038244395.1 Ignavibacteria bacterium | reverse complement strand
ATTAAACGAATCCGATTACATAGTCTGTGAAGAATACAAAGAAGCCTCGAAGCTGCTGAGATTTTTCGATATTAAAAAAAAACTTAAATCCCTTAACGAGCATAATGAAGAAGAAGCAAGTGAAGAAATATTCTTAGACCTTGTTCAGGGAAGAAATCTTGCTCTTATTTCAGATTGCGGAACTCCAGTTTTCTCAGACCCCGGAAGCTTACTCGTCAAAAAATGTATTGAAGCAAATTTAAAACTTGAATTTATCGGGGGGACAAATTCAATCATTGCTTCCGTTGTCCTTTCCGGATTTGATATAAGCAGATTTTATTTTTTAGGATTCCTTTCACCGAAAGCCGATATAAGAAAGCAGGAACTAAGCAGGCTGAAGAATCTCGATAAAGTTATTGTATTAATGGACGCACCGTACCGCTTGAAGGCTTTGTTAAAAGACATAGGTGAAATATTTGAAGCACGAAAAATTTTTGTTGCTTTTGACATTACAATGAAAGATGAAAAAAAATTCAGAGGGACAGCTGCAGAAATACTTGCAGAAATAGGTGAAGGAAATCTGAAAGGCGAATTTGTAATAATAATTGATAAGTATTATGATCAACATAATTAAATACAGTGAAGAGCACGGTGTCCATTCCATTCTTCCTGAACAACTGAAGAAATGGGATTATGAGTGCCGGGAAAATCTGTGGGTGGATATTTGCAATGCGACTCAGGAGGAGAGTGATAAAATCCTGAAAGATGTATTTAATTTTCATCCGCTTGCCATTGAAGATTCACTAAAATTCCTCACTGACCAGACAGTTCATCATCCGAAAATAGATGACTTTGATACGTACCTTTTTATAGTATTCAACGGGATTAAGGAAGAAGAAAAATCTTTTAAGTATAATATTTTTTCACTCAGCAGTTTCCTCGGTCATAATTTTATTGTAACTATTCATAATGAAAGTCCTGAAAATACAATTTACAAAAATCTGAATCAGATTCTTAATGAACGGACTTTCAAAAAAGGTCCTGACTATATTCTCAATCTCATTCTTGATGAAATAGTGGACAGATATTATCCTATTCTTGACAGCTTTGAGGTTGAAATTGACAGTACTGAAGAAGACCTTTTCAAAGGAACCCCCGGAAACAGGACACTGCTGAGGATATTAAATTTAAAGAAAGCATTAATCAAGCTCAGAAGAATTTCATCTTATCAGAAAGAAGTTTTATTTAAGCTGACGAGAGGCGACTCCGAACTTATATCTCCTGAAGAATCAGTCTATTACAGAAATGTTTATGACCATCTTGTCAGAGTCTCGGATACAACAGAATCCTACAGGGATTATGTCACGGGTATGCTTGATTCATACCTGTCGATTGTCAACAATAGAATGAATGAAGTAATGAAATTTCTGACAATCATTGCTACCATTATGCTGCCATTAACTTTGATATCGGGAATATTCGGAATGAATTTTGAGTTCATTCCTTTTCTGCATAGTGATTTAGGATTTTGGTTTTGCATGGTTTCAATGGTTGTTGTTGCATTGATAATGCTCGTATGGTTCAAACATAAAAAGTGGATTTAGTTAATTTATATTTGAGACTAATAAAAACGCAAATTGATTCGAAAAATTATTCCCCAATTTTTTATATTATATTTTCATTAGTAAAAAAAAAAATATCAATTTAATTTCTTAACTATTTTTAATTAAATCATATGAACAAACAATTGCCAAAATTAAGGAAACTATTTTATCTTTTCTTCTACCTGTTGATTTTAACCGGCGCACAATCCTGCAAAGGAGAAAAGGAAAAAGATAAAAATAAAGATAAGGATAAAGATAGCCGGAATGAAAAAAGCAAAGATGATGCAACTGTCCTGCACTCATTCGACGGAACTGACGGTGATACTCCGAAAGGCACTTTAACCTTAGTCGGCAATGAACTGTATGGATATACCTCAGCCGGAGGAATAAGTAATAAGGGTGTGATTTTTAAAATTGACAATACAGGGAATGGCTTTTCCGTGCTGTATAACTTTGAGGACGGTGAAAATAATGCTCTCGGAAATGAGCCGCATCATGATGCAATGCTTAACTATAATAACACTCTTTATGGAGCGACTTTGTACGGCGGTAACGGAAATAACGGCGTAATATTTAAAATTAATTTAGACGGAACAAGTTATTCCGCTGTTCACATATTCAAAGGAGGATTTGATGACGGGGCACATCCTCACAGCGGCGTGCTTGAAGTAAATAATGTTTTTTACGGAACTACAGCTGAGGGAGGAAAAGACGGAAAAGGAGTGATATATAAAATGAATCCCGACGGGTCAGGATTTACTGTATTATATTCTTTCCTTAAATCCAATGGGCATAATGCTCACGGCAGGCTGACGCTCGGTAGCGACGGACATACGGTTTACGGGCTTACTAAGACCGGCGGCGGAGGTGGAGAAGGAGTGGTTTTTGGTTTTGATTTAACAAGTTCAAAATATTCTATACTGCATACATTTGAAAAAAATGACAACAACGGCTACACATCCGAGCATGGCTATCTCGCTCTCAATAATAATAAGCTGTATGGATTAACACAATACGGAGGAGCGCATGATAAGGGAATAATTTTTTCCATTAACGAAGACAGTACTGATTTTCAAATATTACATTCTTTCGGCGCAGATGATAAAGATGCCATGTCTCCGTTCGGTTCATTAAAATTATCAAATGGTTTTCTTTATGGCACAACTCAGGAAGGCGGTAAGGATAACCGCGGCACAATTTTCAGAATAGATACAGAAGGAAAAAAATATAGTGTGATACTTTCGTTTGACAAGCCAACAACAGGAGAATATCCGATTGACAATGTAATATTCAACAGTGACGGAAGTGAATTATATTGTTATGGTCAGGAAGGCGGTGACAATGCGCAAAAAGGCACAAAAAAATTCGGAACAATTATTAAGATGAAAGTGCCGGACAGGGATAAATAATGAGGGATATCCAAAAATTTTTCAGGTTCTGGACTGAAGACAGGGGTCTGGTAATCTTACTGGTCTCAATAACAATACTCATGTTTATTATTTACCCAATTGCCGGCAACAGTACAATCGGTTCCGTAATAACAAACATTTTTATTCTGATCTCTTTATTTTCCGGTATCCTCACTGTTGATATAAGTGTAGCTATGAGAAAGATATTTACTTTTGTTCTCATAATTACAATGCTGATGAGCGTCCTGGGAGAAATACTTGAGAATAATTTTATAACACATGCTCATATTTTTGCCAGGGTGTTATTCTTATGGATGCTTATCATTTTAATTTTCATTAGAGTTTTTGGTAACAAACCTATTTCCTTTTTCTACCGGATAGCCGGCTCTATTACAATCTATCTTCTTATTGGATTTATCTGGGCGAATATGTATTATTTTATTTATTATTTAAATACCGCCTCCTTTAAAATGGCAGTCGAATTTAGGCCGGATGATAACCAGATGTTTAATTTTATTTATTATAGTTTTGAAAATTTGACTACGCTCGGTTACGGGGATATACTGCCTTTAGAACCTATTTT
>JBBRTN010000301.1:0-3577 GCA_038244395.1 Ignavibacteria bacterium | reverse complement strand
AGTGGCGCGAAGAATCGAAGCAGTGTTTCCTGTGAACATGCAGTAAAAAATAAGTAGAAAAATTATTATTATAGTTCTTGCTCCGGAGGGAATTCTTAATATTGACAGTATCAGAGTAAGAGAAATGATTATGTAAGCGACATTAAGTCCCGATACGGCTATAAGGTGCATGACTCCTGCATTTATAAAAGAGTTTTTCAACTCTTCCGTGATGCCGCTGCGCTCGCCTGTAACTAATCCTTTAAGATAGGAGGCTTCATCACCGCTCATGTTTTCGTCAATATTTCTTAATGCAAAAATCTTAGCCGGGTACAAAACTGACTGACTGAAGAAGTTAAGATTGTCATGTGAAATGATAATCGCATTTTCATATCCTGAAACTGAAAATGTTTTATAGATATTATGGATGCTAAGATATTTCTTGTAATCAAATTCACCGGGATTTCTCTGAGATGGCGCATCAGACAATTGACCTTTAAGGATAACAAGGTCACCGGCTGCGAATACAGGAGGAGAGACATCCTGCTTCCGGTACATATTTTTCCTTACAGTCACTATTAAATCTCCGGTGACTTTTATTGTATCTTTAATATGATCGCTATTATTATTATCAGAAATAATTTTTCTGCTTCCGAGTATAAACCTGATTCTACTGCTGTCTTTATCAGGAATTTCTGTAATAATTCCTTCCAGAATATACTTACTTTTCTTAGGTGTATCTGAAATGCCGCTGATCGAATTTTCCGGGATCATAAAAAAATCAATATTCGCTTTCAGAATTCCGAAAAGAATTATTAAAATGGAAGTCAGGATTAAGATAATATTTTTATTGGCTGTTCTCTTTAGCAGGATAGCAATTAATGCAAGAATCAGGAAAAGTATTGCGATAAGAATATTCAGTCTGAAAATAAATTCGGATCCGATTAATATTCCGGCTACAAGAAGAAGTGAAAATTTAAACGCAGGCATATTCTCTGGATTGGATTAAAATCAATTATCAGAAGTTAATTAATTTTATTTTCTGACGACCAATTGGCATAAGCAAATTATTATTAATCTTATGATAAGTCAAATTGTAATAATCAGGATTTGTGAAAATGCAATTTATACAAAGACTTTAATTAACGTTTTGATTTTTCTAATTTAAGTTACAAAAATCTCAAAAATCTTTTTTTTGAAAAATGCCGGACCGTATAAATTCAACGAAACTGAAACCATATATTGTCGCGCTTCTTTTATTTCTTAATATAATTTCGAAACTCTTATTTCTTTTCCAGCCATTCGAAAGAATAGATTCCACGGCAATTCCTGATGACACTTACATTTCCCTCGATCTTGCAAAAAATATCGCTAGTGGGAACGGTCCGATGAATTCAACAGGTTTTACAAACGGCTTCCAGCCACTGTATGTCTTTCTTTGCGTCCCTGTTTACCTGCTTTCGGGTGATGATAAAATAAAAGCCGTCTACGCTGCTCTTGTAATGCTTTTGTTCTTTGATTGTCTTTGTCTGTTAATGTTACTAAAATTAATCAGCCTGTTTATCAGTAATAATCCCGCTAAAATTATTCCTGCTGTATTCTGGATTACAAGCTCTTATGTATTACTTACATCTATGAACGGACTTGAAACGATTATTTCGTTTTTTTTCATAGTCAGTACATTCTACAGTTTTTTTAAATACAGAAAAATTCCTTCCGGTAATTCCGGTCATAAGCAATTAATTATAACGGCTGTATTTTGCGGACTGGCTGTTTTATCCAGGACCGATAACGGAATTCTCGCGGCTGTTATTTTAGTATACATTATTTCCGGCGGTATTATAAATAAAAAAGTTAATCCGGAGACAATCAAATCAGCTATGATGTTTTCAGGAATAGTTTTAATAATTATTTTGCCATGGCTTCTTTATTCTTATATATATACCGGACAGGTATGGCAGACGAGCGGAGAAGCAGTTCGTTATCAGAACTGGTCTCTTGAAAATTACTTCGGATTATTTTCTTCCGGGCAGGCAGAAATGATATTGTATGGTCTTAGAATTATTTTTATAAAAAATATTTCTTTAATATTATTGAGCCTGATATGTGTAACTATAATTTTATTCAAATCAAAAAATACTGATGTGCAATCATTAAAGAATAAATTCCTCCGGATATTTCCTCTGATATTATTCTGCGCTTTACTCTTTTGCTCGTATGTATTTTATATCTACGGGATGTGGTTTTTTAAAAGATATTTCTTTCCGCTTGTGAGTATGTTCATTCTTATACTTGCGATTCTCATTGATACGGTCCTGAATTCATTTAACAATTCCCGCTTGCGTAACACATTTATATTTCTAGTTACATTAATTTTATTGACAATAAATTTCACACGATATGATTACATGCAATTATATCTTCCGGATTATCATAATCCTGATAATGCGGGATATCATGCAATAGGTGAGTGGGTATCTGAAAATTTTAAGGAAGGCACTGTAATAGGAGCCATGCAAAGCGGCGCAATCACTTACTTTGCGGATAATATGAAAGTTGTAAACCTGGATGGAGTAGTAAACAAGGATGCACTGACCGCAATAAAGAATAAAGACCTGATTGAATATGTAAGGAGTATGAAGATCGAATATATAATCGGCTGGGAAATAAATAATGAATATCTGATCAGGGAATCCGAAAATTTCAGCAGGAACAATTTAACCGAAATAGCAGACGTTAAAGACTTTGAGACATGGGACAGAAAATGGTTTGTGTATAAAGTTAACTATTAAAAAGATGATCATACTAATTTTTGATGATCTTGATGCGTGCATGTTTTGTAACCTATATATTTACAAATATAAGTATTATTATTGCAGCCACCATCAGTTTATCCGTGAAATAAATATCAGATAAAGATAATTGAATAAAAAATTTTCCGAAGTAAAATCCGAAACTCTTCTTATTATTTTGTTATCCTTTACAATTATTCCTTTCCTGATACTATGTTTTTATAATCATCCTTCGGCTGAAGATTTTTTTTTCTGGACAAGAGTAGATAAGGTTGGTTTCGTAAATGCTCTTCTTAATCTATACAAACACTGGAGCGGAAGATTTTTTTCTCACTCGGAATTACTTCTGAACCCTTTAATCTTCAGGTCTTTTGACGGATACAAATTTTTTACTTTGTTCTTAATGCTCGTCTTTCTGTATGTTCTTTTTTTATTTGTTTCCGAGCTTACTAAAAAAGATCTTACATTAAGACAAAGAATTTTATCCTCACTCTCGATTTTCTTTTTGTACTTTTACAAGATGCCGACAATGTCGGAGGGATTTTACTGGCTAATCTCAGTCCCTGTATATCAGAATGCAATACTATTATCTCTCATATTTTTTATCTCATATTACAGGCTGAACAATGCCAAAAATTTTTCTGGAAAAATTATCTATACTGCTGCATCATGTTTCTGCGTTGTTGCTGTCGCGGGCTCAAATGAAATAGCAATGTCTTCAATGATATTGATATCAGGACTTATTGCTGTCGTGAACTTATACAAAACAAAAAAATTATCCTGGTTCCTGATACTTATCATAATTT
>JBBRTN010000300.1:0-3579 GCA_038244395.1 Ignavibacteria bacterium | reverse complement strand
ATAAATGATTATTAAAAATCATTGAGATGCCCGGTAAGTAATTCAGACTAACAGAAGAATGGTTTCCTGAAGAAAATTATACTCTCTTCAGATTGCTGTGACAGTAGATTTAAAAGGTAAAATCATATCCCAGCTTAAAAGATTTCCCGACATACTGCAGCTTGTCACCGTTAATATTTACAACAATATAAAAATTGCTTCCTGCAAAGAACTCATACTGTAAAATGGAATTCCATAATGCCTGCCGTGTGATATTGTCTCTTTGAAAATATGACCTGATAAAAAGCCTGTTCATTACCTTCCAGTTCAGGCCGGTATTCAAAATTGTTCGTTTGAGACCGAAGACATCAACAAAATTTATACTTGCATTCAAAGCCAGTCTTTCGAATAGAAAGATGTTTCCACTTGCATAAGGATTCTTTATGAAAGAGCCGAAGTACGGACCGAAGTAATAACCGAAACTTATAAAATTTGTCCCGAGAAATATGCTTGCGTCATATTCCTGCGCCGTATTTTTATAAGTAATAAGGCTTCCGTTTTCATCCGTAGCATTCGGTCTGTTAAATTCAAAGTACTGATTGAACCGGAGCCATGCGGTAACTTTATAATTACTGCCAAAAAATAAATTATTCTGAAAATTAAAATTTGCCGGAAAAGATGCATCGGTCTTGAGTGTACTTAATTTATAGTAGCCTCCGTTGAAATTCATATCGCTGACATATTCCCTGTCAAAAACAAATTTGTATCCGCCGGACGCGCTGATTTCATCATAGTTATTCGGAAGCTGGGTCTGACTGTTAAAATATGTTGAAGCAAAAAATCCGGGATTTATTCTATTGTAGCTAACATCCGCGTATGGTCCGCCGGCATCATTAGACTGGTAATATCCATAAAGATTATATGCAGTGCCTTCTGCTCCATGATTTTTTATGCTTGTGAGACTGTTTGCAAACTGCGCCTGAAACCTGACAGGATTTTTTGGAAACCTGTAGAAGCCGTCAAGGCTTAGTATCTTTTCGTTATAATCAGTTCCGTAATTTTTTGAATAAATGAAGAGTGAGCCGACATTTAAATTTTCAAAATTCATTTTAGGACGTGCAATAAAAAAGTTTCTCCTGTTTCCGAATTCATCCAGGTCATCAACCAGCACAGCGCCTGCCTTTAATATGTCGCTCCTATAAGTATAATTTGCCCCGTACTTTATGATGTCGATCGCTCTTGTGTAAAATAAATTTATCGGTGTCCTGAAAATGTCAAGATCCTTGCTGAAGAATGTCCTTTTTTCCTGTAAAAAAATCGGTCTTGAATATAAAGAAAATCTGAATGGATCTGCCTCAAGCGTTGATTCATCGGGATTAATTGTTGCTTTGATCTTATGCTTATCCATACTGATATTAACATCACCACCGAACACAAGTGTGTCTCTGTAATTATTAAAGCTCTGACCGGATAAAAAAGGAATCACATTAAAATTTAAATTTAATTTTTCATCAAAAGGAGTTGTGAGATCAAACGGATAAGTATTTTTTAGAGAAAGCAGCTCACTGTTTGGAATCAACGAATAATAATAGTAGGTTCCGTCTTCCTTGTAGGAAAACATCTGGACATCTATTCCGATTTGTTTCTTGTTTTTGTTCTGAAGTCTGTCCACAGGGATTCGGACCTCAGTCTGTATATGACCGGCTTTTCCGTTTTTTGGCTCGGCTAAAATCTTAGACTTTACATCCCACACCCAATCCCACTCTGAAGACTGATTTCGCTGGTTATAAATGATTGCATCTCTCTGGTTATTCAAAAAGCTGAAAGAAAAGAAGTAGCCGTTTTGATGCTTGTTTTCAAGGTCAAGCAAAATGAAAAATTCATTTTCGTCTTCGGTGCTTCGATCCCTGACAAGGGATTTAGAAATGATTTTTCCCTTAGGATAATAATCAAATCCGAAATATATAGCATCCTTAGTCTGCTTAATATAAACAGTTGTACTGTCGTAGGTATTATCTTCGGTTTTAGGAATAAACTTGTAAAACTTTGTGAAAACTTTTGCTCCGGCCCACTCAGTGTCATTTATTTTTCCGTCTACAGACGGAGATTCAATTTTTGCTCCCTGAGTCTGGGAGAATAACCGGTTAAAGAAAAGGAGAGAAAAAATTAATACCAAATTAATAAAATAAATTTTCATGGTATTCATTTATAAATTTATAAAAATGTTTTATCCATTTACATTTTGCATCGCAATACTTAATGTAATTTTTTGTAAACTTTTTATTCAAGACGTAATAATTTTGATAAGGTTTCAATTCATAAAATTGAAATCAAAAGGCAATGTTAAAAAAAATTGAGCAAAGGTTGATGACCACTGCTCAAATTGAAAGTTAATAATAAAAATTTATTTGTTGGGTTGAGGGGTAATTCTCAGATAGGGTTTAACTTTTTTATATCCTTTAGGAAATTTTTTTAGTGCGTCTTCATCATTTGTTGAATTAAAAATAATACAATCATCTACGTCTTTCCGGTTTGCAGGATTAACATTGATTAAAAAAAATATTTGTATGGAAATATAAAGGTTTTACTTTTCTTTAATGGCTGGTTTCCCGGGTTCAATGAATTCGCCTGTCAGGACCTGTAAGCTCATAGGTATCAATATCAGATAAGCAGGAAGAAATTTTGCCAGCTCACCCATATATCCGTAAAAGAAAAAAAGTATGAAATATAAACCAAGTGAAATTAATCCCAACTGAAAAAATTTTCCGCTGGTACGGAATGCTTTGATGCTTAAAATTGCAAATATCAAGATCTCAGCCGCAAGAAGCTGAATTATGTGCCAGATGTTTTCGATGTTTCTGCTTGAGTTGTAATTCACCTCGGTATATTTAAATCCGAATTTCCATCTTAAGCCGAAGTAAACAAATGCACATGCAGCTGTTGAAAGTAATATTACAAAATAACTTTTTTTAGTATTAAGTTTATTTTGTGAAATCAGATAAGCAATATAAAATACCATTAAAAAAACTATTTGCTCACGGTTAAGCATTCCTACAGCAAAAACAAGCGGAATGTAATAATCCTTTGACCTGAACATCAGCAGAAACGCGATAGTAAAAAAAACAAAATTATAAAAATCACCCTCCTGCCAGACACTCGTAATTGAAAGCGGTATGACTAACTGCAAAAGTATGAGTCCGATTATACAGGTAGTATCCGAAAAAAAAATCTTTAAAAACCGGTAGAAACAAAAGAAGAAAAAGAAAAAAGCAATGAGAGTTATAATTTCGAATGCATACAGATGAGCGCGAAAACGGTTTGGAATAAATATGCTTATAAATTTCTGAAGAGTGTATCCGATTGCAGGTTTCAAAACCCTGTACTGATAAGGATAGTCCATCTGTCCTGTCAGAATATTTGTCTGCACTTCATTCCTTGTAAGCAGGTCGGGAGTCAGAATTTTCATATCGGCGAACTTATATGAAATTAATGTAAGAAGAATGATTATATAATATACCGGTTTCAATACGGATTTAATGAAATTGTAAATAAATAGGTTTTTCGGATACCGGGATTTTTAGGAATAAAATTATTTTTTTT
>JBBRTN010000299.1:0-3592 GCA_038244395.1 Ignavibacteria bacterium | reverse complement strand
ATTTAATTTTGACATAACACGACGTGAGGTTCAAAAACCAACTGTAACTTAAACTTAATTTTTAATAAGATGATCATTCTTTTAAATCCAAAGAGCGCTGTATTCGGTTTCAGGGTACCTAACAGTTTGTTATATCTCGGCGCTTTTCTTAAAGGTAAATATGAATATGAAATCGTTGATGAAAATCTTGACAGTGATGTTATTAATACTCTTATAAAAATTATTAAGGAAAAGAATGCGAAGTATCTCGGACTCACTGTTATGCCAGGACCACAGCTTCAGAGGGCAGTTCCGGTAAGTAAGAAAATCAAATCATTGTTTCCTGAAATAAAAATTCTATGGGGAGGTTATTTCCCGTCTCTTCACCGCAACACAGTCCTAAAATCCGGATATGTTGATGTAACATTCCGCGGGCATGCGGAGATTTCTCTGCCTGAATATCTTGACTGCATGGAAAATAAACCCGGCGCAAAAAAACTGAATGAAATAAAAGGTATCTCTTACAAAGAAGACGGAAAAATTATTTCAACTCCTGATATTGATAATATTGATCCCGATATAATTCCTCTTCTCCCTTATGAAAAAGTCGAGATGGAAAAGTATTTGCAACTTGGTAAGACATATCTCGGAAGAAGGACTGTCGCATACATCTCAAGCATAGGATGCCCGTTTACGTGCGGCTTCTGTGCCATCGCCGGAATATACAAAGGCAGATGGAAAGGCAGAAGTCCGGATTTAGTTGCCGGTGATCTGACTTACCTTCATGAAAAATACGGAGTGGATGCTGTTGAATTTCATGACGATAACATGTTTGTTTCCGAAAAAAGAATTTACTCGATTGCCGATAAGATAAAGGATATGAAGCTGGGCTGGTGGGGCGAAGCCAGACCGGATACAATGCTGAGATATTCCGATGATACTTTATTGTTAATGCAAAAGTCAGGGGTGAAGATGATTTTTTACGGCGCCGAGTCAAGCTCAGAAGAGACATTAAAGCTTATGAATAAAGGCGGTACGCAGACTCCCGATACTGTCATAAAATTAGCAGAACGCCTTAAGAAATTTAATATCGTACCGGAATTTTCATTTGTACTCGGCAGTCCTTCGGATAATGTTGATAAAAGTATTGACGATGATATAAAATATATCCGTAAACTGAAACAGGTTAATCCGAATGCTGAAATAATAATTTATGTTTATTCTCCGGTCAACTATGAAGATTCTGAAATGACTCTCGCATCAAAGATGAAAGGATTCGGCTATCCCGGTTCACTCGAGGAATGGACTTCCGGTAAATGGAAAAATTTTGATTTGAGAAAGGAGACGCTTACTCCATGGCTCAAGCCGCATCATATAAAAAAAATTAGAAACTTCGACAAGATTTTAAATGCATCTTATCCTACGGCAAGTGATTTGAAAATTACCGGATGGAGAAAAAAACTTTTAAACACTCTCGGTGGATGGAGATATGCATCATCATTTTATTACGCGCCGTATGAAGTCCGTCTCGCACTGAAGCTGTTGAAATATCGTCAGCCTGAAGTCGAAGGATTCTCTTTTCAAAATTAATTCTCCTTCAATATCATTTCTTGTAATGAATTACATTGACAAAATTCTGTATAAATTAAAGAAGAGAAAATCTTCTCAGCTGCTCCCATCTGCTGAAGCATATAAAATGTGGTCATCATTTTATGACAATCAGCCGGAAAATGCTGTATTATTTCTCGAAGAAAAACTATTTACAGAAATGATTTCACAAACATTAATAGAAAATAAAATTATTCTGGATATTGGCTGCGGGACAGGCAGGCACTGGAGTGAATTACTAAATCACAGACCTTCGAAATTATCCGGAACAGATTCTTCACCCGAAATGCTTGACAAACTAAAGTTAAAATTTCCGGATGCAGAAGTTTTTATTTCACTAAATAATTCGCTGGCGGATTTTAAAGATTCCTCATTTAATTTAATAATATCAACTCTCACTATCGGACACATAAAAGAAATTGAAAATTTTTTTGAACAATGGGACAGAGTCCTGCAAACGGGAGGAGAAGTATTTATTACGGACTTCCATCCGGAAGCCTTTGCATCCGGAATGAAAAGAACTTTTATGTTTCAGGAAAATTTATTTGAAGTAAAAAATTATTTACATACACAGGATTTTATGAAGAGTATCTTTTCCGGTTTAAACTGGGAAATAATTTCGGTTTATAATGCAGTGATTGATGATGAGGTCCGGCATCTGTTCGAAAAGCAAAACTACATGGATGTATATAACAAATCAAAAGGGAAACCATTGATACTCGGATTGAGATTGGTTAAGAAATGATTTTAAAAAATTTAACTATTGTCGGTGAAGATGATTTTACAAAAGTAATTGAAATACAAAACGATACTATTTCTAAAATTATTTCTGCAGATAATTTTAATGATAATGAACAACCCGCTCTAACCTTTGAAGACTGTATTGCTTTTCCGGGTCTTATCAATTCACATGATCATCTCGAATTTAATTTATATCCCCGGCTCGGTCATAAAATTTATGAAGATTATGTTGAATGGGGAAATGATATTCATAAAAAAGATAAGGAAGTTATTGAATCAATAGAATCGATTCCTGTTGAGCTGCGGCTGAAGTATGGAGTCATTAAGAATCTTCTTACCGGAGTTACTTCAGTTGCTCATCACGGAGTTTATCATTCCTCTCTGGACAATTCCCCTGTTTCAATTATTAAACGTACCTGCATTCATTCTGTAAAATTAGGCGGAAGGTGGAAGCTAAAATTAAACCGGATGAAAAATTACGAGCCCTATGTGATTCACATTGGAGAAGGAATTAACAAACATGCTTCCGAAGAAATTAATGAACTGATTAAATTTAACTTTTTAAAGAGAAAGTTAATCGGCATACACGGAATTGCAATGACTATGAAGCAAAGTAAAAATTTTGAAGCGCTTGTGTGGTGTCCTGTTTCGAATTTATTTTTATTCAATACGACTGCAGACATAAATTCACTTAAGAAAAATACAAGCATTTTATTCGGAACAGATTCTACTTTAACTGCCGGACAAAATATATGGGAACACTTACGGAAAGCGAGAGAGCTTGGTTTATTATCGGATGCCGAAATTCTTTCCTCACTGACTAATGAAGCTGCAGAAATTTGGGACCTCAAAGGTAAGGGACAAATCCGGGTCGGGAGTAAAGCAGATATCGTAATCGCAAAGCGAAAGGCCGGTAATTTGTATGATTCTTTTTTTGCGACTAATCCGGAAGATATTATATTAATTATAAAAGACGGGGAAATAATTTTATTTGATAAGTCAGTTGAAAATCAAATTTCATTAATTTTATCAATTTTATTAATTGAAAAGAGAAACAGCTTTGATGAAATTAACATTAACCGTGAAATAAAATTTGTAAAGTATAGAGTCAACGATATTCTTGAAAGCCTGAAGCAATATGAGTATTGTAAAAACAGTCAATGGTCAATAGTGAATTGTGAATAGTGAATTGTAATATCACTTCAACAGCATCATCTTCTTTGTGATCGAATTTCCATCTGTCTTTAATGTATAATAATAAATT
>JBBRTN010000298.1:0-3630 GCA_038244395.1 Ignavibacteria bacterium | reverse complement strand
TGCATCCGCAGTCGAGTATAATATTTTTCAACTCGGGATTTTCTTCATCCTTTCCTCTCTTCCTTACATGGATAGCAGGCCAGCCGAATACCGCCTTTACTATTCCCTTCTTAGTATGAATATTAACTCTCTTAGAAGGAGCAATCTGATGGTCAGAGCCGCCGTTTTTTATGACATAAATATATCCCTTGTCGGAAATATAATTTACAAACCATGAAATTTCATCTGCATGCGCTTCGATGACAACCTTATATTCGGCTTCGGGATTTATCACACCAACTGTATTGCCGTATGTATCCGAAATATATGTATCTATGTAGGGCGTAATGTATTCGAGCCAGATTTTCTGACCTGCTGATTCAAATCCTGTGGGTGAAGCGTTGTTAATGTACTTTTCAAGAAACACACTGCTTTCTTTTCTCATTCTTTTTTTAAGTTTATTTATTATAAAGTTCAATATTATTATTTCTTGCAACTATCAATGTATCGGCAATGCCAATAAACAAGCCTGTTTCCACAACACCAACTTCTAATTTAATTTCTTCATTTAATTTCTTCAGATCGTCAAGCTCACCTGTATGCAAATCCAAGATATAATTTCCGCTGTCAGTAAAATAAAAACTGCTTCCGGTTTTTCTTATGACAGGATTCAGATTCATACTTTCCAGCTTACTGATAACTCTTTTATACCCGAAAGGAATTACTTCCACAGGTAGCGGAAACTTACCCAGCTTATTTACATATTTACCGGAGTCGACAATCCAGATATTTTTTTTCGAGCTCAGCGCAACTATCTTTTCAAATAAAAGCGCGCCGCCACCGCCTTTAATACCGTTTAGATTTTTATCAACTTCATCCGCTCCGTCTATGGTCAGATCAATTCCTGCCACCTCATCAATAGAAATAAGTGTAATCCCCGACGACATAGCAAGCTGTGTCGTTGTATCTGAAGTCGAAACCGCTTTAAGATTAAGTCCCTGTTTTACAAGCTCACCTAATTTTAGCACTGCATAATAAACAGTTGTGCCTGTCCCGAGCCCAATTACCATTCCGTCTTTTACAAATTCAGCAGCTTTCCCCGCAGCTGATTTCTTCTCTGAATTTTGCCTGTCAGAATCCAATTAACTATAAATTTATTTAATAATTTTTTCTTGAAACTTTAAAAACCGAGTAGGTAATGGCATTCTTCCCGCAGTGACTCATTCATATAACTGTGATGCATCTTTATTTACACGTGGTGTATATTTTTATAAACTGAAGTCCGAAAAGTAAACTGAGTAAAAAAAATGTTGCTGGTTAAGTAAGTATAAAATTAAATTGACCCTCTAAAAATTTAGCGAAGCGTTTCGTTAGCTCATTGATTTTTTTGATTTGTTTCAGTAGGATAAAAAAGATCAATATATTCAATAATTCTTAATTTACTTCTTCATCCGCAATTTTCAGAGCTTCCGAAATTATTTCCAGACCTTCATCTATCTGTTCTTTAGTAATACATAGCGGCGGTGCAACAAAAATCAGATTCCATCTTCCGAATGTAAACATACCAAGCTCAGCTATCTTTCCCATAACTTTATTCATCACACTCATTTCATCCGGAGGCGCATTCCACCTGGCAATGGGCTCCTTTGTCTTTCGGTTTTTTACAAGTTCAATGCATCCAAGCAAACCGGTATTTCTCCAGTCTCCTATGGAAGGATGTTTATCCGACAGCTTACTCATTTTTTCGTCCATGTATCTTCCCATTGATGCAGAGTTTTCTATTAAGTTTTCATCTTTATAAATATCAATGACAGCATTTGCTGCTGCAAGCGAAACAGGATGAGCAGAATAAGTCAGACCAAGCATCATTGGTCTATCATCAAATGTTTTTGCAATTTCTTCTTTAACAATAATTCCACCCAGCGGAACGTAAGCAGAGGTAATTCCCTTTGCCATGCACATTATATCAGGCTCGACATCGTGATGATCAATCCCAAACCATTTCCCCGTTCTTCCGAATCCGCTCATTACTTCATCATCAATTATTAAAATTCCGTATTTGTCAGCAATGGTTTTTATTTTTTTCCAGTAGCCCTTAGGATACTTAATGCACCCGGATGAACCTGATTCACCTTCCATCATTATAGCTGCGATGCTTCCCGGATTTTCATACCGGATAATTCTTTCCATATTTTCTGCAGCCATCGCTGAGCATTCCTCCGGTGTTGCGCTGTTCCAGGGGCAGCGGTAAAAATAAGGATTTTCTACGTGAACAAAGTTAGGCGCCTGCTGTGAATCTACAGCAAACTTTCTCGGGTCGCCGCCTGCAGTCGACGAAGCATAAGTCCCTCCGTGATATGACTGGTAAAGCGAGACTATTTTATGACGCCCGGTATAAATCCGCGCAAGCTTAATTGCATTCTCTACAGCTTCTGCACCTCCGAGAGTAAAGAAAGTTCTTTTCAAACTTCCCGGAGTAATCTCAGCTAATTTTTTTCCTACTTCACCCCGGACTTTCGTAAACATTCCCGGATAAACATAGCTAACTTCTTTCATTTGTCTGGCCACAGCTTCTCTAACTTTCGGATGCCCGTGACCGATATTTACCGCAATGAGCTGCGAGGAAAAATCCAGGTACCGTTTTCCGTCGACATCATAAATGTAAACGCCTTCTCCTCTTTCAATTACGATCGGGTTTGATCCGCGCTGTTTTGACCAGGAGGTCAGGGTATATTCTCTACAGTTTTGTGTTATTTCTTCTTTTTCGGATATTAATGCTGTGCTCATAAATATAAGTTTAAATTTAGTTTTTGATTTTTGTAATGTGAATCACGTCTGGGGACCAAGAGAGAACCAATTGTCATTTTAAAATTCTGTTTAACAAAGAATATTCTCAAGCTACTTCGTACTCGACTTTATTCGGTAAAGAAATTCTCTTTGATGCGTCAAGAATTTCAATTCCAACTATATCACCTTCATTCGAATAATCAATTATTCTTCCCGGCTTGCTTTCATCGCTTTCACCAACCGGCTTCTGGCTCAAGCCGATATATAACACGTCAACTTCTTTATCATATTTTACTTTCATAGTATTTTTTTATATTTGAAGTTTTATAAACTGTGATTAGCAATATGAAAATGTGTAATCTGACAATCCCAATCTTTAAAATATTTGGATTCTGCTTGCGCGAAGATTTCTAAGTAAAAATCATAGCTCTCATTAATATCATTCCATTATATTCAGCTCATCCAATTCTTCTTTGCCTCAGGGTTCCACTTAGTTGTAGTTTTTTTAAGCTGTGTCCAGAATTCTATCGAGCTTCTTCCTGTAATATCACAAACACCGAACTTGGATTCATTCCAGCCGCCAAATGAAAAAGGCTCGCGCGGTACCGGTACTCCTATATTAACCCCTATCATTCCTGCGCTCGCATGCTCCATTATATATCTGGCAGCAGCGCCGCTTTGAGTAAAAACAGAAGCAGCATTTCCATATTCCGAACTGTTCTCTATCTTTATTGCTTCATCAATATCTTTTACCCGAATGATTGCAATGACCGGTCCGAAGACTTCTTCTTTTGCAATTGCCATATCCGGTGTTACAAAATCAATCACTGTTGGTCCGACATAAAATCCCCCTTCTTTGCCGTC
>JBBRTN010000297.1:0-3632 GCA_038244395.1 Ignavibacteria bacterium | reverse complement strand
ATTTTTAAAAGTAAAAAATTCTTTAGTAGATAGTTTATACTCTTTCATTTTAGTTTTTTTAAGTTTAATAAATTAAGTTTTGAGTTACTTCCGTTTATCGGATTGAATAATTTCCGGAATTATTATTAAAATTCATTTTCAAAAAAACTTTCCTGCTAAAATATGGAAAATATCCGTGAATGAAAATTCAACTGGCTGCTGCAGCTCTGAGCCTTAATCCATTTATTGTTTATTGAAAAATCCGAAAAACTTTATCCTGAAGCATTGAATGCTTATATTCTAAAGACGAATGAGTTTTTACAATTTGGGCAAATTAAACGTAGAAACTTCAAAACTTATTTTCTTTGATTTCGTCTTATTGTTTACCCTCATAATTGTCACACAAGGCTCAGTATACTATCTATATATAAGGATGGTCATTCAAAGCCGGAATTTTAAAATGCTGACACATTTAATAATTTTTTAATTAATCAATTAAAATTACAAATCATGAAAACTTTACACACGTTCATTTTTGTATTTATTACTTTTATGTTACTGAATGGCGCTGATTCACAGACCTTTACGAGAGTTACAGATGCATCAAATCCTGTTGTGACAGATCAATTTGAAAGCGGAGGAGGCTGCTGGGTAGATGTAAATAATGACGGCTGGGCGGACTTGTTCGTTGCAAACGGAAATTTAACTAGCCAGAATAATTCTCTCTATATCAATGACAGGAACGGAAACTTCATTAAAGTCTTTACCGGCGACGTGGTAAACGACGGCGGGAGCTCTATCGGCGGTACCTTTGGAGATTATAATGCTGACGGCCAAGTAGATCTGTTCGTAACAAACAGAAATTTCTTCAAGAATTTTTTTTATAAGGGTTTGGGTGATTCAATATTTACAAAAATAACTTCGGGGAATATAGTAACAGATTCTGCTAACTCTAACTGTGGGCATTGGGTGGATATTGATAATGACGGCGACCTTGATCTTTTCGTTCTTAATTTCCAGGGAAATGATTTTCTTTATTTAAATTCAGGAGCATCTCAATATAATTTTACTAAGATAGACACTGCTGCATTCCTAGTAAACTCAGGGGACTTTTCGATTGCAGCTGCATGGAGTGATTAAAATAATGACAGGCTTCCTGATTTGTTTGTAGGAAATGCAGGGACGCAGAATGATTTTATTTATAAGAACAACGGAAGTATCTCATTTACGAAAACAACTTTAAGCGACGGAAGGTCAACGCTCGGAGCAAGCTGGGGCGATTATAATAATGACGGCAGCGCTGACTTGTTTGTCTCAAATTACTCCGGTCAGAATAATATACTTTATAAAAACAGCGGTCCTCCTGACTATACATTTGCTGCAATTGATACCGGCGCAGTTTCGAATAGCGGGGGAAGCAGTGTGGGAAGCAGCTGGGGCGATGTTGATAATGACGGAGACCTTGACCTCTTCATAGCAGATGATAATGGTGAGAATAATTTTTTGTATCTTAATAACGGTCCGCCTGACTACGGTTTTACAAGAGTCATCACAGGAGTTGTAGTAAATGACGGAGGAAATTCTTTTGGCTGTGCATTCGGTGATTATAATAATGACGGAGCTATTGATTTGTTCGTTGCCAATCGTCTTAATCAGAATAATTTTTTATATTTAAATAATGGTAACGGAAACAAATGGCTTGGAATAAAATGTACCGGAACGGTTTCTAACAAGAGTGCAATCGGAACTCAGGTAAGAGTTAAAGCTCAGATTAACGGTCAATCCCGATGGCAGTCAAGACAAGTCCAGTCTCAGTCAGGATATAATTCCGAAAATCTTATTTTAAATTTCGGTTTGGGAAACGCTTCCGTTGTTGACTCAATTATTGTCAGATGGCCTTCCGGTATCACATCTGTTTTTACAAATCAGACATCTGTAAACAGGTACATTACAATCAGTGAAGACGGAACCATTAACTCAATAAAAAATAATAACGAAGTTCCGGAAGACTTTACATTGTTCCAAAACTATCCAAACCCGTTTAATCCCTCTACTGCTATTAAATTTTCCATTCCCAACTCCGGAAAAGTAACATTGAAAATTTATGATGAGCTCGGAAGAGAGATTAAAACTTTAGTAGATGAGTTCATGAACAGAGGAACTTACGAAATTACATTGGACGGTTCAGAGTTTGCGTCGGGAATTTATTTTTATAAGCTAACTTCAGAAAGCGCAGAGAATCGCGGTTTTAATTCTGTTACAAAGAAAATGATGTTAATTAAATAGTGAAATAGTTAAATAATAGGTTACTAGTTACAAATGTCCAAACATTCATATCATTGGTGACTCTCGTTATTAATAATTTTTTACATTAACATATAATATAGCCCGCTAACGCCAACGATGGCACAAAAAAAATTAAGTTTTGCTCTCCGCTAAGACTTCCGCACAAACTTTAATCTTTCCTCAATGCCTTTTCCTGCGGAGTGACTCCGCAGGAACAACGGATATCTACCGCCTGAACTTCATATTTATAGGGTTTGTACTATTTCATATATAGTTTTCATTAAATAAAAAAATTAAATTTTCCTGCAAATCCCTCAAAAGTCGAATTGATTTTGAAACGCATTTTCGTTAATTTTGTATTCGCCAATCGATTTATTAGTTTATGTACAATTATGGATAATAAGGAAAACATTCCTGACAGTAATAATAATAATTCTGTTAAAAAGAGTTCTTTAAAAAATTTTCTCTCGACACCTTTAATAAAGACGGATTCTAAGACGCTTCAGTATTCAGGCCTTGGCATGTCATTAATTGTAACTATTATTGTATTTTTCTTTATTGGAAAATGGCTCGACGGGAAGTTTGATACGACAGTAGTTTTTACTTTGATCCTTACATTCATTGGTTTTGCAGCCGGATTCTACAGCTTTTACCTCAATATCAAAAAGCTGACCGCACAGGATAAAAAAGAAAATCCTAAATACAACAAATACTGAAATCTTTAGATTTTAAAAAGTTCGTAATCAAGATTGTTCTTTTAAGTGTAATACTTCTTGCACTTTCGTTTGCAGTGATCTTAATATTTGATTTAAAAAGCTATTTCACTCCTTTAATACTCGGCTGGCTGATGAGTTTTATTAATGTGATCGCGGGCGGATGGGTTGTTACAAGGGCATTTGAACAGAAGGGGACGGGTTTCATTAACAAGGTGCTTCTGAGTCTGGTGATAAGAATATTTGTAATGATTGGTTTGCTTTTCACTTTGATATATTTTTTTAAGGTCGATAAGATAAGTTTAGCGGTAATATTGTTTTTCTTTTATATAATTTTCTTGATCTTAGAAATAAATTACCTTTCGGGAAATACTAATAAAAATTAAACTTCGTACTATAATCAATTGATAAAAAATTTGGATTCAAAAAAAACTATAGCGATAAATTCCTTCAAATCCTTTCTTATTAAGCTTTCAATCATATTAATTGTCTTTACTCTTTTTTTAATTGCACAAAAAACTTCCTTTGCGCAGGAGAATACTGGTAAGAAAACTGATGTTCAGAAGGTAGGGCACGAAGGAGATAAGCTTGTACAGGAAGGCGAAGAAAAATTTAATGTAATAGAAAAGATAGTCGACCATGATTATATAGATT
>JBBRTN010000296.1:0-3648 GCA_038244395.1 Ignavibacteria bacterium | reverse complement strand
TATACCATTCTATACACATAAATTTCTTCCCGCCGAATTTGGTATTGTTGCGATACTTTACTCTTACATCGCGATACTGAATGTATTCTTCTCCATTGGACTGGAAGCCGGGTATTTTAAATTTGCCTCTACACTGGAAGCCGGAACAAAAAAACAAAATTTCTCGAATCCATTCATACTTGTATTCCTGAATTCATTATTTCTCTCACTCTTAATTTACAGTTTCTCTTCCGGTTTAACAGGAGTGTTTCAGATAGAAGAGAAATATTCTTATCTCATAAAATATTCGGCTTTAATTCTCCTGTTTGATGCAATAGTAATGATCCCCTTTGCCTACCTTCGGTTGCATAATAAAGCAAAATCATTTGCAGGAATTAAAATTACAAATATAATAATAAATGTAGCGCTGAATTTTATTTTAATTTCATATTTTAATTTCGGCATAGAAGCAGTCTTTATCAGCAACCTCATTGCTTCCGTCGTCACATTCATTTTGCTTATACCCGTATTAAAAAAGAATATTGATTTCACTTTCAACAGGGATCTTATTTCTGAATTACTGAGATTTTCCATTCCTTATATTCCTGCGGGAATCGGCTCAAGCATAGTTCAGATAATTGACAGACCGATTTTAAAATATCTGACTGACGACAAGACTGTCGGAATTTACCAGGCTAATTACCGGCTTGGCATTTTTATGATGCTTGTTGTTTCAATGTTTGAGTTTGCGTGGAGACCATTCTTTCTTAACAATGCCGGAGATCCGGATGCAAAAAAAATATTTTCAAAAGTATTAACAATCTTTGTACTCATAGCTTCAATGATTTTTTTAATAATAGCCGTATTCATTGAAGATGTTGTAAAAATAAATTTACCCTTCGGATACAATCTTATTGGAAAAGCATATTGGGCAGGTCTTAGCATTGTACCCGTAGTCCTGTTTGCTTATCTGTTAAACGGAATCTACGTGAATTTTATGGCGGGAATCTATATAGAAAAGAAAACAAAATATCTCCCTCTAATAACAGGTGCAGGAGCTTTGTTCAATGTTGTTGCAAATTTTATTCTGATCCCAAAGTATTCATACATGGGAGCAGCTATAGCAACGCTGATAAGTTATTTTGTAATGATGCTGGGAATTTATTATGTCTCGCAAAAATATTACCCGGTAAACTACGAGCTCAAAAAGATCGGCTTAACATTTCTTTCACTTGCCATCGCAACCGGTTTATACTACATTCTTAATAATACATTCGGCTTAGCTTGGTATGTAAAGATAATATTTCCCTTAATGTTTATAGTCTTAATCTTTATGATGAAAATATTCGATTTCTCAACCATCAATAAGTTAATCAGGAGAGCATGATAATTATGACTTACCTGATTAATTTAAAGTTATATTCGCTTTCGAGTCTGTCATCATAAACAATTTTTCCCTCCGAAGTTACTATTACTCCTCTAATCCCGGATTCATTTTTTGATTTTAGATATTCCTCAGCTCCTCTTATAAAAACTACTTTAGAAAGAACAACCGCTTCTTCTGTAGTTGGCGCCAGGGCTGTCCCGCTTTGAGAGATCATAACGGGATAACCCGTCTGCGTATTAAAAATATGATGATATCTTTTTCCGTCAATAATAACAAACCTTTCGTAGTCACCGCTTGTCCCGACCGCCATGTTTTCAACTTCCAACTCTGCAATTATTTTTTTTTCATCTCTCGGATTTTTAATGCCAATGCTCCATTTCTGGTCGTTATTTTTCGTACCGCTGACGTATATGTCACCGCCTGCGTTTACAAAAAAATTCTTCATCCCGTATTTTCTCAGTACCTCTGCAGCGCGATCTACGACATATCCTTTGGCAATTCCCCCCAGGTCAATGCGCATACCTTTCTTCAAAAGAAACACGCTCGTATCTCCGGGGTTGAGCAAAATAAATTTGTAGTTAACCAGTTTTATTAATGAATCAATAATATTCTTATCTGGAACTGAGGTAATATTTTTGTCTGAACTGAATCCCCACAGTTCGCTTATTGGTCCTATGGTGATATCAAATATTCCGTCATATTTTTGTGAATATGCAATGGACCTTTCAATAATGGAAAAAAGTTCGCTGCTTACTTTTACCGGCGAGATGCCTGCATTAAAATTAATTCTGGAAGCTGCCGTTGTATCAATCTGCACACTCATTACTCCCTGAATCCTTTCTATTTCTTTGAATGCAAAGTACATTGCCTTTTTCATGGAATCGATATCACTGTGAACGGCAGTAATATCAATGCGGGTTCCAAGCAGATATTTATTGGTAGTGACTTCAAATTTTGGCTGTTGGGCAGACAGATCAGAAAGAAACGCCGATGCTAAGATCAGCGAGAGTATGACGACTCTGAATAGAGTGTAATTTATTTTCAGTTTATTCGGCAAGGATAAACAATTCGTTTGGAATGCATACAATGCTTTCTCCGTTAAAAGCAATACTTCCGGAATTAACACACGTCTTGTGAATGCAGGATGAACTTACTACTCTTGCTTTTTTATTTTCCATATTCAGTAAAACATTTCCTTTAGTCCCTTCTATATTCAAACTCAAATTCCTGTTATCGGCTTTGATTGTTTTAATAAGTATGTCTTTATGAAAGACAAGAAACTTTTGGGCGGGTGAATCATTTTCGGATACGTAAAATCTAAGCCGTGAAGGATTGATGAGCTTTTTAGGAAGCGAGAGCTTAACGGAAATCTTCCGGATATCTGTAATAATATTTTTATTAACATTCTCATCTTTTTTATAATTGATAAGTCTGCCTTCATTAACAAACACAATGTCGCCGAACATTTCTCCGGTTAATTTATATTCAGAAAACTTTATCACAGTATCATCAAACTGATTTCTTCTGAATAATTCCTGCATAAGTTTCTCTGCCTGCCCAGGCATGTCAGTAATTATTTCAAATGAGAAATTCCCCGAATTCTTTTTTGTTTTCGCTAAAAGATTTTTAAAACTGATCCCGGTAATACCGGCAAGAGAGACCGCTGAGACAGCAAGCGAACCTTTCTTTAAAAAATCCCTTCTTTTCATTTGTCGAATAATTTAATTTTAATGAATATATTCTAAAGATGATATCGAATCCCAATATTAAAAACAAAGGCAAACAGATTAAGAAGGCCGCTGTGCCAGTCGGGGGAATCATAGTGTCTTTTATAATAACCGAGCGTCCCGATGAGCTGTAAATTTTCATTTGATATAAATGCACCCTTCTTTCCCTGAAGAGTAAAATCTAAATTCAGAACATTAGAGTAGCCTGAATTTATCTGACCGTCTACTCCCATAAATTCCTGGAGCGAGAGATAATAAGGCTGAAAGAAAAAGGCAGCAGTCTGAAAATACTGCCTGTACTCTATTGATCCGGAAAACGTTTCTGAAAAGTTTTTGCTTAAAATCGCGTAAGCAGTGCTCGAGTTTATGTCCCATGAATCCCAGTAATATCTGTAACCGGGCTGCAAGGTAACATTGTCGGTAATACCAATATTTGTTTTTATTCCAATTGCTCTTCTTATTCTCGTATCAGGATACACAGGTTCATATGTAATAAAAGCGCCTTTCTTATCATTAAAAATTCTTACGATCTGATACCCAACCAATTGATATCCG
>JBBRTN010000295.1:0-3654 GCA_038244395.1 Ignavibacteria bacterium | reverse complement strand
TATCCTTCAGGCTTCGATCATTCCGTTCTTTACGGAGCTGATATGACACAGGACATTGCAATAAACAGCGGACATGATTTTAAATCTGATATTTTAGCAGGCGGGAATATATACATTAATTTATTCGGCGGAAATTTATTCAAAAGCTTCCGGGAAAATTATTATTCACTGAAGGCAAAGTATAATGTGAATTACAAAAACCTGTTTGCATCTGCGCTGATAAGAAATGATAACATTAAAGATAAAAATTATTTCAATGCCGGGGTAGAAAGTAAATTTAAAATCATCAACACCGGGAAATTTATGGTTGAAATAAATGGCGGAATAAATCAGACACAATATCTCTTGGTTAATGACGCATTAGCTGTATTATACAATGAAAGTAACATACATGATTTGTCACGAAAATTTTATGAAGCCGGAGCTGAAATCAGATACGATAATTTTACTTTATCAGGTGAGTATTACGGAGGACATGACACCGCTTACGGTACGCAACATGGAGTCAACTCAGATCTCACATGGATTACAAAATATTCGGACGTCTCAGTCTCTTATAATTATTCAAACGCTTCATTATTTCCGCAGAATTATCTAAAGTCGGATATCGCTTACAAAAATATTCTCTTCAGGGGAAAGCTCAAGCTGAAGACCGGCATTGATATGAAATACTATAACATTAATGATCTGACTTATCATTATCAGACATGGTATTCTTATGATAATACCGATCAGCCCTTCACACAGAAAAATCAATTCATCGCTGACTTTTATGTTGGCGCAAGAGTCGGAAGAGCAAATATTAATCTTACTATCGCAAATATTTTAAACAGTCTTGTTTATAATTCTTATGTGTTCCCGCTTGATGACAGAGGTGGTTTTTTGAATAGTATATCGAGATTTACAATTGTATGGGACTTTATAAATTAGGAATTAATATTGTCACCGGCCAGTCTCCTGACTGCTTCATAGACTTCATTCACTTCTATCATCTTCATGCACTTGAATTCTTCATTGCCTTTGAAAATACAGTTAACAGGTTTCGGCGAGTTGTAAAAACACGGGCTGCATTCCAGCTCCTTTCTGACAATTACATTTTTTGTTTTCCAGGGATAAAGTTCTTTATAGTTTGTATAAGCAAAAATTCCCACAGTCGGAATCTGCAGAGCGGCAGCCGAGTGCATGAATGCAGTATCATTTGAAACAAACAATTTACAGTGCTTCATTCTGACAATTGAATCCATATAATTATTAGTCGAGGAAAATACAGCTTCATTATTCATCAACGAATTAATTTCATCATTGAGTTCAAACTCATTTCCGAATAATAATATCTTCGCGTTATAATTATTGATTAACTTCTTCCCCAGTTCTGCGAATTTATTACTGTCCCATCTTTTGTGGATGTGATTTTTCAAAACAGAGGAACCGGGATGAAACCCAACAAGATATCTGTCTTCCAGATTATTTTCTTTAGTCCATTCTCCGGCGTTTGACTCATCCGTCTCGTTTGTAAAAATCTCCATCGGACCGGCATCTTCATCAATAACTGTCACTATCGGCTTTATCAGGTCCAGATTTTGCAGGACATTGTGTCGGTCTTTTACTTCGTTAATTAAGATATCATTAAAAAATTCTCCACTTGAAAAATCAGAGTGTGAATAATGATGTGCAATTTTCTTCTTTGCTCCGAGAAAAGAGTTGACAAGATTATATTCGAATCTGTTTGCAGGATAGACGTTTATGGAATAGTCGTATTCATTCTTCTTCAGGTCGCGAACTTCCTTCAGGGACCGCAGCTTGGGTTGTTTAAGAAAATCAATAAAATGAATTTTGTCAAGAGCGGGATTTTGTGAATACATTTCGCCGACAGACTTAAACATTACGAGCATATCTATTTTCGTGTCGGGGAGTTTTTCTTTGAGAAGCCGCAATGCAGGTGAAAACATTAAAGCATCTCCGTTTCCCGAAAGTGCGTTTATTAATATTTTCAAATCTATGAATAAATGAATTATTTATATATCAGAATACAAGTTCTGAGGAATGTCAAATCTGTTCATTGACTTTATCAGAAGGTCCAGCTGATTTTTTATCTTTAAAATAAAGTACACCTGCTGTTATCAAACTCAGGAAAAGCATGGCTAAAGAAACTTTTGAACCAAGATTAAATTCCTTTGAGTCATAAACAAGCTCGACATTATGCTTTCCTTTTTCAAGATAAACTGCACGGAGACTGTAGTCAGCCCGGTATATCTCAGTTTCCTTTCCGTCAACGAAGGCTTTCCAGTCAGGATAATAAACTTCACTCAAAAATAAAAATCCGTTTTCATCCGTATCAACGTTCAGCATTATTTTATTCAGACCATATTCAGTGATGTTTACGGTTGACTTAATGTCAGCCGCAGAATCAAGCTTCGGGAGTTTCATTTCAGGCGGAGTCTTTTCAAGTACAAGAGTTTTTTTGAAATCATACTGATTTCCTTTCATATATTCCTTAAGTTGATTTTCATCAGCGGCAACTTTCACATCATAAAACATTTTCGCTCGCGGAAGGTAGCCTTCAGTGCTTCCCAATGACATACCTTTAGTTTTATCATCAACTTTAATTTTATATTTCACATTCAGGAGATCAAGTGTTTGATTTGTGTTGGAGTCATTATTGACAGGGGCAACACGGTTTAAGTTCAAAACATTAATTCCCTCAATCAGCTGAATTTTATCGACTGCTCCCTGGTATCTCTGAAAAAGCATATTACTTCCCTGCCTCATACTCACTCTGAATTCTTCATCCTTCCCGTCTTGTTTAATTTTTTCAATCAGGTTTGAATTTTGCCTGTACATAGTTTCTGGATTTTGACTTCCGTTGTTCTGATTATATGCAAACAGATAAACGTCAGTAAAAATAATAATCAGCAGGACAATCTGAAAAGCACCTGTGTTTATTTTATTATTAAAATAAGAATAAAGCAAAGCCAAATAAATCAGTGAAAGGAATACAAAAATATTAATTTGTTTTGTGATCCATGAATAAACCTGCGGATTTGCTGAAGGTCCGGACGCAGCTTTAAAAAATCCGGTGGCGGACATAAGAAATACAATGACTATAATTGAAGCAGAAATAATAAAATACTTCGTCGAAAAATATTTCTTAATCTCTTCCTTATTCCTGAATATTTCATTTAATCCGAATGCAGTGATAAGTAAAATGCAAAATGAAAAAAGGTATGTAACGTGACCGGGATTTCTGAACTTGTTAAATACGGGAATAAAGTAGTAAAATATCTGGTGCACGAAAAAATTGCCTCCGAAGGAAAACATCAGGATTATCACGGACATCACGAGAAAGAGAATCACAGGAAACTTTATGTCTTTCCTTTTAAATGAAAACCGAAGCACCGGAAATAAAAGGAGAACCGGCAGAAGCGTAAGATACAGTGTCGAGATCGTATACATGTATGCGCCTTCCTGGTGACCTCCCGCACTCTTCACGCTCCAGTAACTTAACTCATCAGCTCCCTGATTCCAGTTGAATGTTCCGAAAACCTTTGGGACCAACATCGTAACAAGGTCAAGCGGATGAACTGAGCCCTGCTTCGCGAACTCGTATCCCATATCAACTCTCGAAGAATTTTCAGATAAAACATATGTAGGAAG
>JBBRTN010000294.1:0-3667 GCA_038244395.1 Ignavibacteria bacterium | reverse complement strand
TGTCTTGTCCTGAAATAGGTTTACAAAATGTTATTAACATTTTATTAAACTTAAATCAGAAAGGATAAAGAAAATGTTAGAAAAAGATAGATCGGCACAAAGATTTACAAATCGTTACAGTTTATCATTTAAGCAAAAAGTAATAAGCGAGATAGAGAGTGGTAAATTAACAAAGGAAGGAGCCCGTAAATTATATGGAATAAGAGGTGGCTCAAGTATACATACATGGATAAAGAAATTAGGTAAATTACATTTATTAAATAAAGTAGTTAGGATAGAATTGAAAGACGAAGTATCCAGGGTAAAGCAATTGGAAAAAGAGAAGAAGGATTTGGAGAGTGCCTTAGCTCAGGCACATTTGAAATTAATAGTTTATGAATCAATCATATCTGTAAGTGAAGAGGAATTGGGAATAGAATTAAAAAGAAATTTAAAATCCGGATCATTGACGAATCCCGTAAAGGTTGTAAAGGACTCAAAACAAAAAAGAAATTGACGCAGATATGCAGTTTATTGGGTTTAAGTCGTCAGGGTTATTATAAAGGCCGAAAGAAAAAGCAGAGAAGGAAATTGGAAGAAGAGATGATAATACAACAGGTAGAAACAATCAGAAGAAAGATGCCCATGTTGGGAGGTAGGAAGCTATACAAAATGCTATTGCCGGATCTAAGGAAGAAGGAGATAAAACTGGGGCGAGATAAATTTTTCAGAATAATGGAAAGAAACGGCTTATTGGTTAAGCGCAAGAAAAAATATACGAAGACGACCAATTCGTTTCACAGGTTTAGAATTTATGAAAATTTAATAAAAGACAGGATACCTGAACATCGCGATGAAGTATGGGTATCGGATATAACATACATATCAGCAGAGGATAGTTTTTGTTATTTATCATTAATATCGGATTTATATTCACGCAAGATAGTAGGATATGATATAAGTGATAGTTTAAATATGGAAGGCTGCATGCGGTCCTTGAAGTTGGCACTGAAGGATACTAAGGATTTAAAAGGATTGATACATCATTCAGATAGAGGGATCCAGTACTGCTGTTACAAGTACACAGATAAATTAACAGAGAACAAAATACAAATAAGTATGTCAGAAAAAGGCAATCCGTATGAGAATGCAGTGGCTGAACGAATAAATGGAATACTGAAAGAAGAGTTTCTGCTGGGAGCACGATTTAAAACAAAAGCATTAGCTTATAAGGCAGTTGATGAAGCAATAAAAACATACAATGAATTAAGGCCTCATATGAGCCTGGATTATATGACACCGAATCAAAAACATGCGGCATAAAAACTTACAAACATGTTACTAAAAAAGAAAGAAAAAAGAAGCAAAAAAGAAAGAAAAAATGATAACAGCAAAGACAAAATACTTGGGGTAAATAACCCGCTACGCTCCAAGTATTTTGTCTTTGCTGTTGGAGAGAAAGAAAGCTTTTTTGTCAACTTTTTTTAGGACGAGACATGGGGAATGGGGAATGGGGAATGGGGAATTTAATTTGTTTTATTTTAATATTATATAAACTTCATTTTCGTCCCTATATTTATTTTAATTATTAATTCCTTCATTCTAAAGGGTAAAAATTAAATTCACTTCCGCTGTCTTATCAGCCCGATAATTAAATTAAAATTATTTTTTGTCTGTCTTTGCCTCAATATCGTTTGGTTTATTTTTGTGCTCTGTATTAGTTTTCATTTTGCTTCTCCGGATTTACTTTACTGCTTCTTTTATTTTTTCAATATCAAACTTCCTCATCTGCATAAAAGCGGTCATTGCTTTTCCTGCAGTCTTAGGGTCTGAAAGTAAAGCCGGCATAATGTCTGGGAATATCTGCCATGATACACCGAACTTATCTTTGAGCCAGCCGCACATTGATTCCTCTCCTCCCTCGGTTAATTTATTCCAGTAGTGATCTATCTCTTCCTGCGTTTCACATGATACCTGGAATGAAATTGATTCATTAAATTTAAATGTTGGTCCGCCGTTTAATGCCACAAATGAATTCCCGTTCAGCTTAAACTCCACTGTCAGTACTGAGCCCGGAGGTTTGCCGTGTATGTCATAACCTTCCTTGCCGTAACGGCTGATGTGTTCAATCTTAGAATTTTTAAAAATTGACAGATAAAAGTTAGCTGCTTCTTCGGCTTGAGTATCAAACCACAAGCATGGGATAATTTCGTTCATTTTCATTGTTCTTATGTTTTAAGTTAATAAAATTTATATATAGAATTTATACTGATACAAAAATAGATAATGTAAATTTAATTTTGGAGTGGGTAAGTAGACAATTGCAGGGGGTGATACCGACATGCAGATTTTATTTTCATAAGTATTTTGAAAATTATTTTTTTATAAGTAGAAAGTATGTTACTAAGCGGGTTACAAAGAATTTTGTAATTTCAATAAAAACGTTTTGACGGACGTGATGCATTTCTATCCGGCAGTTATAAATCAATATTCAATTTATCATTTGTAATTTGTAATTTGCTTTGTATGAACATTCCGACGGGCACGGTCACATTTCTTTTCACTGATATAGAAGACAGCGCAAAGCTGTCTCAGGAGTTTTCTGATTCATATCAGTCTGTTTTGCAAAAACATGATTCAATTCTTAAACAAACTATAGAATTTCACAAGGGATTTATTTTTAAAAAAAACGGTGAAGCATTTTGCTGTGCATTTGAAAAATGTTCCGAAGCTGTCACTGCTGCTGTGGAAGTTCAAAAAAAGATAAGGAAAGAATTCAAAGATGAGATTCCTTTGAAAGTGAGAATGGGAATATATACAGGTGAAGCGGAATATTTCGATAATGATTACGCAGGATATATCACTCTCAGCAGTGCCAGCAGAGTAATGTCAATAGCTCACGGGGGTCAGATACTTATCACACAGGATGTTTATGATGATCTGAAAGCTGAAGGCGCAGCCGGTATATCATTCCGCAATTTCGGAAAGAGAAAATTAAAAGATATAAACCATCCTCTGAATATTTATCAGATAGTCAGTGAGGAATTGCCTTCTGATTTTCACCCGATAAAGAGTATCGATGCAAGACCGAATAATCTTCCTCCGGAATTAACAAAGTTTATTGGAAGGGAAAAAGAAATATCCGAAATAAAGTCAATATTATCTAAAGTTCATCTGCTTACCATTGCCGGTTTTGGAGGGACTGGTAAAACGAGACTTGCAACTCATATTGCTTACAGTCTGATGGACGAATATCAAAACGGCGTATGGATCGTCGAACTTGCGAAGTTATCCGAGCCATCAGATATACTGCGGGAAATTTCTTCAGTATTAAAAGTTACTATCGATGAGAAGCGAAAAGCTCTTGATGTGTTAATTGATTTTCTGCGGGAGAAAGAATTACTTTTAATATTAGACAACTGCGAGCATCTAATTAATGAGTGCGCGAAGATTGCGGAAATATTACTCAAGAGCTCTCCCAAACTGAGAATAATTGTTACCAGCCGTGAATCACTTCACATCTTTGGCGAAACTGTTTATCAGCTGCCTTCGCTTTCAATGCCGGACATGAATAAAAAAGAAACCCCAGAAGCACTGACTCAGTATGAATCTGTTCGTTTATTTATTGACCGGGCGAGAAATGTGAGACACGATTTTAATATCAACAATTCAAATGCACCCGCTGTAG
>JBBRTN010000293.1:0-3676 GCA_038244395.1 Ignavibacteria bacterium | reverse complement strand
CTTACCGTAATCGGAATCAAAGGATAAACACACGGAGTAAGATTCAGCGCAAGCCCGCCGAGGAAAATTAATATCAGCGCAGTTGCCAAACCTTTCTGAGCAATCCAGTCCGAGACCTGGTCTTCATCGGAACCCGGAGTTTCGGTTCTTTGATTTTCCTTAAATGAAGTCTTGGTATCTATTGTATCTGTATCATTTGTATTAATGGTCTGATCCGAAGTCTTGGTTGTACTGGAAAAATTTATGCTTTTAAATACATCTGAATTCGCGGCAGATCCGGTTTTTGAAGGATTAGTATTATTTATTTCAATTTTTACATTTTCAGTTACAGACTTTGGCGGATAGCAGGCTTTATTATCGCATGCCTGATAGCTTAATTTCAACGGGACTTCATATTTGCCGTCTTCTAATTTATGCGAAGCAATCATCGTAAGTCCGATAATATTTTCGCCTTCATAAACATTCAGCTCATCATTACTGAATTCAAACTTCAGTTTCTTGTCTTTAGGAAAGAAAATATTTATTAACCTGAATTTATCAGAGGAAGCTGATACAGAAGTTTTAATTAAAGAAGGGTCGCTGACTTGATATGAATTTATGTGGTAATTTTCTTTGATTGAAATCTTGAGTGCAATTTTTATCGTATCGGTATTTAAATTTAAACTTAAATTTAAATCAGACGCGGAGGAATATGTTGCTTTGTCCGTGAAGGACATGACATTTACATATTCGGAAGATTGCCCGGATACTTTTTCGACGGATAAGAAAAATAAAAAAACAATTAAAGCCTTAAATATTTTACTAAGCATAGAAATTAATTAGGAACTATAATTTATTACAATAAAGTTATTATGGGAAACGTGACAATATAACACAAATAGAAAAAACAAGCTACTAAAAATATTGGTTTCCGGTTTTATAATAAAAGTCATTCTTGACTTTTTTATACTATTTAGTGTATTTTTGTATAAGTAAATATTCCAGAAAGAAGAAGAACAGCCTCAAATCGCACTTTTGCATAAAATATTTAAATTATTAATCAAATAATAGGAGAATTAAAAATTGAAACCAGCAGTAAAATCAAAAAGCGATAACCCTCTAAGTGAGCTTATAGATGACAATGTGTATAATACCCTGAAGAAATATAAACTCCTTGATGAAAAAGCAATAAGAGATTACAAAATAAGACAGATGTACAAAGAGATGAGAAGAGAAATGAGCGCCGGAGAAGCAATTGATAAGATCCAGGAATTGTTTCCATATCTTCAATTTGATACCATCAGAAAAATTGTTTATCAAGTTTCAAAATAAATTTTATATAAATTACCAGAGTGAAGCCGGTCCAATTAAAAGGGTCGGCTTTTTTTATGAGAATTAAATCCTGAAAATGATATTACAAAACGAGCATGTAGAAAAAATCCTTGTCGATTTTTTGAAAAATGAAATGCACCGCGTCGGAATTAAAAAAGCGGTGATAGGTCTTTCTGGCGGAATTGATTCGGCAGTAGTTTCATATTTGACAGCTAAAGCTCTTGGCAATGAAAATGTAACCTGCATGCTTATGCCTTACAGGACCAGCAGCAAGGAAAGTATAACCGATGCAATGAAGGTGGTAGATGAGTTGAAAGTTAATTCAGTAAAAATCGAGATAACAGATATAGTAGAAGCTTTCCTGAAAAGTACAGGCGATAAGGAAATCTCAAATGTTCGTAAGGGAAATATAATGGCAAGGACAAGAATGATTTTACTTTATGATGAGTCGGCAAAACAAAATGCTCTTGTCGTCGGAACAGGCAACAAGACCGAAATCCTTCTCGGCTATTCTACAATTTTCGGAGATTCAGCTTCTGCAATAAATCCCGTGGGTGATCTATACAAAACACAATTGATCAGCCTTGCAGAATATCTCGGAGTTCCTGAACAAATTATAAATAAAAAACCTTCCGCTGATTTATGGAAAGGACAGACTGATGAAGAAGAACTTGGCTTTACTTATGAAAAGGTCGATAAATATCTTTATCTCAAAATAGATGAAAGAATGTCGGATGAAGAATTAAAGAAATCAGGATATGAAGAAAAATTTATGAAGCGTGTAAATACACTTATTATAAGAAGCCAGTTCAAACGGCTTCCTCCGCTGATTGCAAAAATTTCCAACAGGACAATAAATATAGACTTCAGATATAACAGGGATTGGAATACATAAAGCAGTAATATATTTTTATATAGCTGCTTGTCAATAAATTCTCAAGAAGGCGCCCAAGGGAATTTATTTTTATAACCTGTATTTTAATAATAACCTGGTTGATTCAAGAAAAATGCTTTTAATAAAAATAACGATATGAAACAAATAGCATATTATAGGAATGATATCCGAAAGAACCTTCCAATTAATAAAATTAATAAAATTAATAAAAACGTTTTTTCAAACTTCCTGCTAATAATATTCACAGTATTATTTTCATTCACTCATACATCATCAGCGCAAATGCAGACATTTAATAATGGAGTCGTCAGCTCCTCACAGGAATTAGCTTCGGAGGTCGGAGTTGAAATTATGAAGAAAGGCGGAAATGCAATCGACGCCGCAGTGGGAGTCGGCTTTGCGCTTGCGGTTATTTATCCACAAGCCGGGAATATCGGCGGCGGTGGGTTTATGCTGATTCATTTGAAAAGTGAAAAAGATAACCGCACAAATACATCAACAAATACATCAATAGACTACAGGGAAAAAGCTCCAATGCTTGCGAAGTCTGACATGTATCTTGATTTAAAAGGCGAAGTAGTTCCTGATCTTAGCACACTTGGAAATCTTGCTGCGGGCGTACCGGGCTCTGTAGCGGGAATGCTCTTTGCTTTGGATAAATACGGAACAATGAGCAGGAGCGAAGTGATGAATTATGCAATCGACCTTGCAGAAGAAGGTTTTATTATTAATGAAACATTTGCCGGATTGCTGAATCAATATCAGAAACAATTTTCGGGTTTCCCCGGAACGATGAAAATTTTCGGAGGAAATTTTAAATCCGGTGATAAATTAATTCAGAAGGACCTTGCAAATACTTTGAAAAAAATCCGTGATGAAGGTGTGAAAGGTTTTTATGAAGGTGATGTTGCGGATTTGATTGTTAATGAAATGAACAAATCAAACGGTATAATTTCACTTGATGATCTGAAGAAATATCAGCCCAAAGAAAGAAATGTATTGAAAGGAACTTACAGGGGATACGAAATAATCTCAATGGGACCTCCAAGCAGCGGTGGCATAAGTCTGATTTATCTTCTGAATATTCTTGAAAACTATGATCTGAATAAATACGGATACGGCAGCGTAAAAAATATTCAGCTGATGACAGAAGCAATGCGAAGAGTTTATGCTGACAGAAGCGAATTTATGGGTGATGCGGATTTTGTCAGCGTACCTGCCGACATACTCACTTCAAAAGTATATGCCGAAAGAAGAATGAAAGATTACTCTGAAGATTCTGCGTCAAAGAGTGTGAACGTAAAACATGGTGATGCATATTACCGTGAGAGCGATCAGACTACTCACTACAGTGTCGCCGATAAAGACGGCAACCTTGTATCTGTTACTACGACACTTAATGACGTGTTTGGAAATAAAGTCGTAGTAGAAGGAACGGGGTTTTTCCTTAATAATGAGATGGATGATTTT
>JBBRTN010000292.1:0-3681 GCA_038244395.1 Ignavibacteria bacterium | reverse complement strand
TGATACAACAAATGATCTTACCAAGGCACACTCAATGATTACTGAAATCGAAGATAAAATCAAGAAAGATATCGATGTAATTTCGCATCTGAAAATTCATATAGACGAGCCGAGTGAAATTGTTTTTGATACAAAAGACATTACCCAAAACTCAAACGAGATTGTAAGAGAAGTCAAAAATATACTTGCTGAATGCGGAGACGTAATCTCGAGCAATGATATACAGGTCATCAGCACAAACGGTAAGATAAGAATTTCACTCAACTGTGTTTTTAATTATATACATTCGTTTGATGAAGTTCATGATATCGTGACCGTTCTTGAAAGCAAGATATACCTTAATTTAAAAGAGCATTATCCGAAGCTGGCAAACGTAATAATTCATGCCGAGCCTTCAACTAAATAACTAAAAAATGGAAAAAATAAGAGCCGGTATATTCGGACTTGGTCATCTTGGAAAAATTCATCTGAAGATATTGAAGGAAATTTGCTCGGAGAGAAATGATTTGGAATTATCGGGTATATTCGATTCGGATAAAGAGAAGAATGAATTGATGTCAAAAGAAAATAATCTGGAAGTCAATAATTCTGCAGATGAGCTCATTGGAAAAATCAATGCTGCAATTATTGTAACTCCGACATCAACGCATTATGAAATAGCCGGCAAATGCATTTCAAAAGACATAAATACTTTTATAGAGAAGCCCGTGACAGATACTACAGCCGAGGCTAAAAAGCTGCTGTCGCTTGCAAAGAATAAAAAAATTAAGATTCAAATCGGTCATATAGAAAGATTTAATCCGGCAATACTTGCACTGGACAATTATAAACTTGCTCCTATGTTTATAGAGACTCACAGGCTTTCACAGTTTAATCCGCGCGGGACGGATGTTTCCGTGATTCAGGATTTAATGATTCATGACATTGACATAATTTTGAATTTAGTCAAATCGAAGGTAAAGAAAATTGATGCTAACGGAGTCGCAATAATTACGGACAAGATTGACATTGCAAATGCCAGGATTAAATTTGAAAACGGCTGCGTTGCAAATATCACTGCATCAAGAATCTCGCAAAATAAAATGCGTAAGATGAGACTCTTTCAGAAGGCTGCTTATATTTCAATTGATTTCCTTCAGAACACTTCCGAAGTATTCAGGATGAGCGATGGAAAGACGGATGACAGTGCAATTGCACTGACTGAATTCATTCAGGGTGAAAATAAAGTAAAAATATTTTATGAAAGACCGCCGGTAAAGGAAGTTAACTCGCTGAAGTATGAATTAAATCTTTTCATTGATTCTATAGCAAACGATAAGAATACCATAGTTACATTAGAAGACGGCTTGCAGGCGCTCGAAGTGGCAAACGAAATTGTCAGCATAATACATTCTGACGGAATTACACTGTGATGCTGTTCAATGATAAAAGTTTAATAAATTTCCGGTATAAAGTAATTAAAATGTTTACTGCAAAATATTATTTTCAAAAGTAAAATTATTATTACTATGTATAAAATAGCGCACATATCCGATTCGCACGTCAGCTTTAAAGACGAAGACGGCCGAGGGAAAAAACTGGTAGAGTTACTTACTGACATAAAGCAGAGGAACTGTGACCATGTTATTTTTACTGGTGATATTGTTGAAAATCCGGATGCCGGTGACTTTCTTTATGTGAGGGAAATTCTTTCCCATTTTGATTTACTTGATTCGTCCCGGCTGAGTCTCATACCCGGGAATCATGATATATTCGGCGGCGCCAAAAGGGGAATAGAATTTTTCCGGTTCGTTAAGGATTGCAGTGATATGGATTATGACAGGAATGTGGATTTGTTCATAGATACTTTCACAGAAACTTTTCCGAGTAATAATTCTTTTCCTTATTTGAAAATCCTGGACAATGCAGCAATCATAGGTGTTAACTCGATTGACCGCTGGTCTCTTGACGATAATCCTGAAGGCTCAAACGGAAAAATATCCGGCGAAGATTTCAGGAAGCTCAATAAAATATTATCTTCCGGAGAGATTAAAGACAAATTTAAAATAGTTTTGATTCATAATCATTTTAACAAACCGGAATTTATTGAAGAATATCCTGCTCATTCATTATGGCTGAAATCGATTAACAGGAAAATGAAGCTCACGGGCAAGAAGAAATTAATTAAGTTATTTAAAAAGCATAAGGTAAATCTTGTATTACACGGACATACACATATAAATGATATTTATAACATAAAAAAAATATCTTTCTTAAACAGCTCGGCCTGTATATTTCCAATCACAGATGATCAGGTCAGAAAATATAATATTATTAGCATACCCTCCGAAGGAAATTCAGAAAACATTAAAATTGAAACGATAACTTTAAATAAATGAAGTTAGATCTGAAGAATAATTATCTTAAGACTATCGGAAAAATAGCAGATGAAAATAATTACAGGGCATATGTTATCGGCGGCTATGTACGGGATTTACTTTTGGCGAATGAAGATGATCTTAATGATATAGATATAATGGTGACAGGTGATGGAATAAAATTTGCCCGGCTAGTTGCAAATGAATTCGGTAAAGAGCCTGATGCTGTTTACAGGAATTTTGAAACCGCGCTGCTTAACTTAAAATCAAACGATACAGAAATAAAAATTGAATTTGCATCTGCAAGGAAGGAGAGCTATGATAGAAATTCACGTAAGCCAAAGGTCGAGCCGGCTACGCTTGAAGAAGATTTGTCGAGAAGAGATTTTACTGTCAATGCAATGGCAGCAGGACTTAACAGTGATAATTTCGGAGATGTGACCGATCTTTACGGAGGTCTCACTGATATTGGTAATAAAGTTTTAAAGACTCCTCTTGACCCGCATAAGACATTCAGCGATGACCCGCTCAGAATTATGAGAGCAATAAGGTTTGCCACAAAATTAAATTTTACCATAGAAGAAAATACACTGTCGGCTATCAGGGAAATGAAGACCAGGCTTGAAGAAGATGGTGTCGTATCACAGGAGAGAATTACAAATGAATTTTTACAGATATTAATGAGCGATAAGCCTTCTATCGGGCTGGACTTACTCTACAAGACCGGTGTGATGGATATTATTTTCCCGGAAATTTCACAACTTGAAGGCGTTGATCAGAGGAAGGACTACCATCATAAAAATGTTTTTTATCACACACTTATAGTTGTAGATAATATTTCAAAAAAGACCAACGACGTATGGCTAAGATTTGCGGCACTTGTACATGACATTGCAAAGCCGAAGACGAAAAAATTTGTCGAGGGAACAGGATGGACATTTCACGGACATGAAGAGCTTGGCGCGAGAATGATGAAAAAAATCTTCATTAAAATGAGACTTCCTATGGCACGCCTTGATTATGTAGAGAAGTTAGTCAGGATGCACTTGCGCCCGATACCGCTTGCAAAAGATGAAGTGACAGATTCGGCAATAAGGAGGCTCGCAGCTGAAGCAGGTGAAGAACTTGAAGACCTTCTTAAATTATGCAGGGCTGACATCACTTCCAAAAATCCTGATAAGGTCAGCAGGTTTATGACTAACTATGAAGTTGTCGAAAAAAAAAATTTTGGAGGTTCAGGAAAAAGACCACTTAAGAAATTTTCAGTCTCCTGTTCGCGGTGATGAGATCATGGAAATATTCGGACTGAAGCAGGGCAGGGAAG
>JBBRTN010000291.1:0-3711 GCA_038244395.1 Ignavibacteria bacterium | reverse complement strand
GAAAGACCGTCAGTCTGGATTCCTATACTGGAAAATCAAACGTCTCAGGTGCTTAACGATACCGTTGCGCACTGGAATACTGGGTTGCTTGCAGATACATCATACACTCTTCGTCTCTCAATTAACAGTAATTCAGGAAGGACTATAGAGCACAGGATGATAGTATTTAAAGACAGAAATCCTCCGGTCATTACGGGGCTCAGCTTTGGAAATATGATTGATAAAAATAATTTTTCCGAGCTGATTATATTTTCCACCAACAAAAGGACACTTGGCAAAATCTATTACAAAAGGAGAAATGTCAATGAGCCGTACAACGTTGTGCTTGCGGATGTCGGGACGCCCAATATTGGATTTGTAACAGAGGCGCATTTTGGATTGTTAAGCAGCCGCAATCTTTCGGGAAATACTGAATATGAATTTTATGTAGATGCAACCTCACTTAACGGAAAGACAGCAGTTATCAATGACACATCATTTTATTTTTATACACAGCCTCAGATAAACAGCTATGGATTTATCCAGAAAAATTATTCGCTCCCGTATGGTCAGTCATGCGACAGGATTCTTGACATCAATAATAACGGACTGAAGGATGTTTTTCTTAATGTTTATTCCGATAAGCTTAATGTATTCGAATTCAATAATGGAAATTTTTCGAAAATATCGGACGGAAACTGGGGACCTAAAAAAATCGCAAGAGATGCAGGCGATATTGACGGAGACGGAAAAACAGAATTACTAACTTCTGATATAAGGGATGGCTTTCTGTTTGAATCGCCTGTTGCCGGGCAGCTACCCGTAAATTTAATCTGGGGAGATTCTCTTAACAGCAACTTCTGGTCAGCGGCAATCGCGGATGTAAAGAATAACGGGCAGAAGGAAATACTCGGGTTTGGAAATTCCGGATTGAGAATTCTGGAACCTTCTCAGGGCAACACTTTCACACAGATTGCAAATTTAGATTACTTCGGAAAAGATTCAATAGCAGCATCTCCAAATGTACTGGTAGAAGATTTTGACGGAGATGGGAAAAAAGAAATTTTCTTCTTGAACTATTTGGACAGGGATTCGAGACTGGGATTGTCAATTTACGAAAATTCATCCGGGAATAATTTTAACAGGACTTTTAAGGATACAATAGACAGAATTCTTGATGACAATTTTAATATAACATCAGGAGATTTCCTGGGAAACGGAAAGAAAGAATTTGCAGTAGGAACGGTCAGCAGCCAGTTTGATGCAATACAATATTACAGTCTGTATGTTTACCAGTCTACAGGAAATGACTCATATTCTCTGTTAGATGTCGTTGATATATACAATTACAAATCGAACGCATCGGTATCGACAAAGGCAGCAGATATTGATAATGACGGCAAAGACGAGATACTGGTAAATGTAGGGACTCTGTTTTACATTTTAAAATATGACAATTCGCTCGGAAGATTTATACCTGTTTATTATAAGCCTGATATCAATTCATCCAACCAGATTATATATGACTTTGACGGTAACGGCGTAAAGGAAATCGGTTTAAATACAATTAATGATACGCTGTTGTTTTTTGAAAAGGATATTGCATTCAGCGGTCCGGCAACTCCGCTGAATTTTAAAGGCTACAGCGCTGATTCTAATTTAATAAAATTAAATTTTGAAAATGTCGCCGGTGCAGATGCTTACAGAATATACAGGAGCGATACTTCGCAAAATTATTCTATCTATGACTCGACTATAAGTACGGAGTACACAGATCAAAACGTAGTCAACAGGAAAAATTATTTTTATAAAGTCTCCGCAGTAGATAACCAGAATCCGGTTCGTGAAAGCCGTCCGTCAGATCCGGTAAAGATATACTGTCATAACAAATCAAAGATGATATCCGCATTTTATGAAGCGAATGGATTTCTTTCGGTAAAATTTTCCGAGAGAATATCTTCAACAATACCTGATATAAGTTCATTCAGCGTCAGCAGTAATGTAGGATACCCAAAAAACATTGCAGTGAAAAATAACTTCGAATATTTTCTTACGTTTCAGGAACCGCTTGCAAACGGAAGCTATTCAGTAAGACCAAATTCCCTGAATGATTATTACAATTCTCCTGTTGATACGGGCTCAGTTTCATTCATTGCAAACCAAATTGATTCGGGTAAATTTTATATTTCAAAACTGGAGCTTGCATCAAGCTACAGGCTTAAGGTTCAGTTCAATCTTGATGTTGATACGGTTACTGTTAAGAATGTGAATAATTATAAATTCGAACCTTTCAATTTGCGAGCTACTTCAATAGAGACGGATAACTCAGACAGAAAAATAATTTACATAAATTTAGAGAACAGGGGAGTGATAGGAGCTACGGGAAAAGATTATCTGCTTAAGGCATCGGACATATACTCATCAACCGGAATCAAGATAGTCAGCGGAGCCGGCAGCAGCTTTGGACTAATATTTAATAAGGAAAATCTGAATGAGATGTATGTGTATCCGAATCCTTTCAGCATAAATTCAAACCAGGATTATTTAACATTTGCCAATACAACCCGGGACGCTTCCATTGATATATATGACCTGTCGGGAAAATTTTTAATTAATATAAAGGAGACTAACGGGAACGGCGGCGTAGAATGGGATTTGACAGATGGAGGAGGAAATAAGATCTCTACCGGAATTTATTTATTCAGAGCGACAGGGAAAAACTCTAACGGACAGGACGTGGAAGAGAAGATTGGAAAGTTTGCAGTGGTGAGATAAATTATTTTTTATAAAATAAAAAAGGCGGCTTTAAGAAGACGCCTTTTAATTACTATATATTAATCCGTTTTATTTTACGTGGTCAGCCAATGATTTTCCTGCTTTAAACTTTGCAACTTTTTTAGCGGCAATTTTAATTTCTTTTCCTGTCTGGGGATTTCTTCCAATTCTGGCTTTTCTCTTTGAAATAGAAAATGTACCGAAGCCTACCAGCGAAATCTTAGATCCTTTTTTAAGAGTTTTCTTTACTGCATCCATTAATGATTCTAATGCTGCTCTTGACTGTACTTTTGTAATTTTAGCATCACCTGCTATTTTAGCAATTAGTTCTTCTTTTGTCATTTGATTTTTGTTTAAATTATTGAAAAATTGTTAACACAAAAATAACATTGTATTTCTTAAAAAGCAATCTTTATTAGCAAATCAGGGAGTTTGCGGAGAAGGAGGGATTCGAACCCTCGATAGAGTTGCCCCTATAACGGTTTTCGAGACCGCCGCATTCGACCACTCTGCCACCTCTCCTGTTTAAATCAATTTTACGGATTTAAAATCGTGAATGAAATTTTCCTTTAACAAAAAAAAATCCCAATAAATAAATATTAACAACCGGGCGGAAGTATGACTAAAAAAAATGTTTTGTGCAGAGAGTGCGGGATTCGAACCCGCGTGGCACTTACGCACCAACACGCTTTCCAAGCGTGCTCCTTCAGCCACTCGGACAACTCTCTTTTTTGTACATGGCAATATAATTTTTTGGCAGTTTAATTTCTTCTTAAAAATTGTCTCATAGTAAACTCAAAATAAACACAAATAAACTCAATTAAAATAAATGAAAGTCTAAAGTTACAATTTGTTTTTAATTTAACAGTGATTATTTGTTTAAAATTTTTTCAAGCTCGTTTGATTTTTTCGATATACCAGTCATAATGATATATATTTTGCTCTGGAAATTTCAAT
>JBBRTN010000290.1:0-3725 GCA_038244395.1 Ignavibacteria bacterium | reverse complement strand
TAAATTTATAGATTATAAAAATAATTTCAGTTAAGTTATACCAATTCAAAACAATGACTCCAAGAACACGTAATTTCCTTTAATTTATTTTTTTAAAAACTTAAGCCAAAATTTTAAAATGAACAAGTCAGGTTATAAAAGATTTCCCACAATTCATGACATCAAAGTAGTTTTTGTAAGTGAAGATGACCTTTGGGAAGTACCGTCTCTTGGAGGAGTGGCAAGAAGATTAACTTCAAACTCGGGTGAAGTAACAAATCCATATTTCTCCCCAAACGGAAGACACATTGCTTTCTCCGGAAAAGAAGAAGGTGAAAAGGATGTATATATAATTCCTTCCGAAGGCGGATCGAACACGAGACTTACTTTCATGGGTAAGAATACAAAAGTCATTGGCTGGACTTCAGGCAGTTTGCATATTCTTTTTTCTTCTGACGCCGGCATGCCTTTCTCAGGCAGAAGCGAGCTTTACAAGGTTTCTATCAACGGCGGGCTTCCGGAAAAACTTCCTTACGGTATTGCAAATAATATTGCATTTGGTCCGAAATCAGAAATATTGCTTGGAAGAAATACCTTAGACCCTGCAAGATGGAAGAGATACAAAGGCGGTACTGCCGGAGTTTTTTGGATAGACAAAAAAGGCAAAGGTAAATTTGAAAAATTCCTTGAGAAAGTAAAAGGAAATTTTGCCAGCCCGATATGGATAGGAGACCGGATTTATTTTATTTCGGATCATGAAGGTCTGGGAAAATTATATTCATGCAGCACGGAAGGAAAAAACATAAAGAGTCATTCACTGAATAAAGAATATTATGTCCGCAATGCGACTTCAGACGGGAAGAAAATTGTCTATCATGCAGGGGCGGAAATATTTGTTTATGACCCGGTAACTGATGAGGAGAGAAGGATCGAAATTCAGTATTACAGTCCGCAGATTCAAAGACAGAGAAAATTTGTTGACACGGAAAAGTATCTTGAGGATTATAATGTAAGTCCTGACGGAAGCTCTGTAACAATTACTTCAAGGGGAAAATCATATATATTTTCAAACTGGGAAGGACCCGTTACACAGATAGGAAAATCCAGCGGCGTCAGATACAGACTGACTCAATGGCTCTTTGATAATGACAAAATTGTAACTGTTTCAGATGATAACGGAATAGAAGCTATAGAAGTCCATTCAAAAAAAGATTCCGACAAAAATATTAAGAGATTAAATAATCTTGAAATAGGTCTTGCTGCACGCTTAAAAATCTCCCCAAAAGAAAATAAAATTATAATATCAAATAACAGACACGAGCTTATGTTAATTGATCTTGATAATGAAAATCTGACTAAGATTGCAAGAAGTAAATATGAAAGAATTGAAGACTTTTCGTTTTCGCCCGACGGCAAATGGATTGTGTACAGTCTATCCAATGCGGAATTTCTTTCATCTCTTTTTTTATACAGTCTGGAATCGAAAGAGACTCATCCGATTACTCCAGATGGTTTCAGGGACTATCAGCCTACATTTGATCCAGAGGGGAAATATATTTATTTTTTATCTTCCCGGGAATTCAATCCTGTTTACGATACAAGTTATTTTCAGCTTGGCTTTCCTCTTGGTGTCCGGCCGTATTTAATCTCTTTAAAAAAAGATACCCCTTCTCCATTTACTCCCGAGTATGAAAGAATATTCGGAAAGAAGGACACGAAAGACATGAGTAACAATGATAAGAAAAATAAAAAGGATGTGGATAAAAAAGAGGAAGTGAAAGTTGAAATTGATATTGAGGGAATCAAAGACAGAATAATAGCATTCCCTCTTCCTGAAAAAAACTATACCCAGATTACGGCGGTAAAAGACGGACTTCTCTTAAGCAGAGAAGCTGTTAAAGGTTCTATGCCACATTCCTTTTGGGATAAACATTCTGCCGACGATGCGCTTGAGAGGTTTGATTTTAATACACAGAAGTCAGTGCCGATTACGAATAAAGTTACAAGCTTCAAAATTGCCCTTAACGGAAAGACGCTTATTTACAGGTCCAAAAACAGATTATATTTATCTTCAAATCTTTTTGAAGAAAGAGCGCTTCCTCCTGCTATGAAAGATTTTGATATGCCTTCCAGGAGTAAGAGTGACTGGCTTAATCTCTCCAGGGTAAAAGTAAATCTCGACCCTATGAGTGAATGGAAGCAGATGTATTCGGAAGCATGGAGACTGCAGAAGGAGCATTACTGGACTCCGGATATGTCAGGCATAGACTGGAACATGGTTTATAAAAGATATCTTCCCCTTCTTGATAAGGTCGCTTCACGTTCGGAGTTTTCGGACCTTATATGGGAAATGCAGGGTGAGCTTGGGACTTCACATGCTTATGAAATGGGAGGTGATTACAAGAGTTCACCTGATTACAAACTTGGGTCGCTCGGCGCGGATTATGAATTTGACTATTCAACGAAGACTTATAAAATAAAACATATTGTTAAAGGAGATTCCTGGAAAATTGATTCGCCGTTCAGAAGTCTCGGTGTTGATATTCAGGAAGGAGATTATTTGATTGCAATCAACGGCGACACGCTCAATGCTGAAGTTACTCCGAATGCATTGCTTGTGAACCAGGTAAACAATGTCGTAAGTGTAACGATCAAATCAGGTAAAACCGGAAAGACAAAGACCTATGAATTAAGAACCATCGCTTCGGATACCATTGCCCGCTACAGGGAATTAGTAGAAGCAAGAAGAGAATATGTTCATAAGAAATCAAAGGGTAAGCTGGGTTACGTTCACATACCTGATATGGGAGCAAACGGTTTTTCGGAATTTCACAGGTATTATATTTATGAAGCCGCAAGAAACGGTTTGATAGTGGACTTAAGAGATAACAGAGGAGGACACGTTTCACAATTGCTTCTTGAAAAACTTTCAAGAAAACATTATGGATACGGAGTCTCAAGATACGGAAGCGTTGACTCATATCCGAGCCATAGTGTGGCCGGACCAATGGTAGCAGTTACTGATGAATATGCAGGCTCTGATGGTGATATTTTCAGTCACCAGTTTAAGCAAATGAAACTCGGAACTCTTGTGGGTAAACGAACATGGGGAGGAGTTATTGGAATTAATCCAAGGATTTCGCTGGCTGACGGCACGATGACAACGCAGCCTGAATATGCAACTTACATGAAAGACGTTGGCTGGAAAGTAGAAAATTACGGAACCGACCCTGATGTGGAGATTGAAATAACGCCGCAGGACTATGCAAAGGGAAGAGATCCGCAGCTTGATAAGGCAATTGAAATTGCACTCGAACAGCTTAAGAAGAAACCGGTTGAGCTTCCTGACTTCAAAGATAAGCCAAAACTTTCTCTACCTGTCTTTGAAATAAGCACCAACGGAAACGGTGCTCACAAACTTGAAAAGAGCAGGTGAGTTATTTTTTATAGCAAATTGTTTTTCTTTTGACTTAATTTTTAATTAGCAAATAAAAAGTTGTATGAATTTTATGGGATTTACTTTTTACAGAGAAAAAGTTACAGATAAAAACTCTTGTTATACATCCCGTATTAAAAAATTTAAAATTAAAAAATAAAAATGCAGGAATTAAAAAGAGGTGATATAGTAATGCTGAAATCAGGCGGACCAAAAATGACAATACAAAGATTTCTCGGTGAATCAAATGATGTGTCGGCTAAAGTTCAGGACGAAGCATTAAAAATTATAAAAGGAAATAAAGCCGGAG
>JBBRTN010000289.1:0-3730 GCA_038244395.1 Ignavibacteria bacterium | reverse complement strand
GAATTTCAAAAAATTTTTAATTTATAATATTATCGGAGCCGTGCTGTGGGTTATGTCAATGACATTCATGGGATATTTTTTTGGAAACATTCCGTTTATAAAGAAGAATTTCGAATTTGTAATTATTGGAGTAATAATCTTATCAGTTGTTCCTGTATTTCTCGGATATCTTAAACACCGTAAGGAAAATAAAATGAAAACCAAAGAGTCGGATTTAGTTTGATTAATCAGGGCTGTAAGTTTTTGAATCGTTAAAGCGCCTCTGATTCTTTTATCCGTGCTTTTTTAATGTTAATGTTTTCCTTTACAAAATAAAAAGCGCCGACTAACATTAGTCCCAGGAGCCCGAGAAGATGACTGACAGTTGCAAAACCAAATGCAGTCTCCTTATTAATGCCGTACACATTGACAAGTGTTGCAGTACAAAACAAATGATATATACCTGCGGAATTTGCCGGGAGTGGAATAGTCAAAGCGAATGTAACCATTGTCAGCACGAGGTTTGCGTCTATAAAATTCAAATCAATATCAAAAGCAAGAAACGTAAGATAAGTAGACAATATATATGACAGCCATATTAAAACAGAAAGAACAAATATTTTCAGAAAATACTGCGGATACTTTATAAACGAAAAACCATTTATGAGAGAAACAAAAAGTTGCCGGACCTTCTGATGAAATCTTTCCGGTAAAATTTTTCTTGTTATCTTCTCTATTATAATCTCCGACTTTTCCAGATTAAATAATATCAGGATAATTACTGCTACAAAGATTAATGTAATAATAGCTGCGTACAGGGAGATTTCTTCAAGATTAAATTCTTCAAATGTGGAGGATAGCTTCTGCTTGAAATAAATCATACAGATCCCAAAAGAAATCAGGAGTGACAGGACATCAAATACTCTTTCGACAAGTATAGTGCCGAATGCAGATGCTTTCGAAATTTTTTCCTTATTAGCAAGCAGCACAGGCCTGTATACTTCACCTGCCCTCGGTATAATGCTGTTCATCATATATCCTATCATCAGGGAAGAAAAGAGTATATCCATTCCGATATCTTTTTTTAGAGGATACAGAAAATATCTCCATCTCAGGGCTCTGAAATAACTTCCGATAATGACTCCCGCAAATGCTCCCGTTATGGCATAAAAATAATTTGCGTTTTTAAGTACCAGAAACAATTCATTAAAATCAATCTTCCTGAAAGCCAGGAAAAGAAAAAAAGCCGTTAAGGAAAAAAGAAATATTATTTTTAATGTTTTTTTCAACTGTGTTTTCATTTCAAATATTCATTCCTCACAATTTCGATTTGATATAAAGTAACGGGAAGATATAAAAAAAGTTAAGCACAAAGTAACAGAGAATGCTTAACTTAAAATTAACAATAACAGAATAAAATTTATCTACCTAAGATCAATAACTTCCACATCAGATGGCGGCGAGAAACTGAATTCAGATGAGCTCAATCCCGCATCGAGTGAAATATCCTTAAGAGTATAAGTATTAGAAGATTCGGGAGTAATAATATTTATTTTCCTGATCATGTCTTCATTTTTATCAATCCAGATTTTTGCCGACTTGACTGAACCTCCGCTTCTTGGGGTTAATTTGATGACATAACAGTCAACTCCTCCTAGATTTTCTTCTCCTTCAAGGTCGGAATAAAAATTTTCCGGATAATTGAAAAGAAATTTATTCGGGGAAAATGTATTTCCGTCATCCTTATAATTATCCACCACAACTTGTTTCTTTCTCGGTGAATATGCCCACGAAGTTTTTCCGTCCGTAATAATCACCTGTCCGCCTGCTTCTATTCTGTACTTATTTGTCTTCTTAATATAGATGACTCCGGATGATGAATTTGCCTTGCCCCCGTTGCCTTTTGAAGTTTGTGTAAATGTAGCTTTGGCATCGGAAATATTTTCATATTTCGTCTGAACTTTTTTAATGATCTCCTGAGCATCCTGCGCATTTGCTGCACAAAATACAAATGAGAAAACAATTAAAAAATAATTTTTTATATATTTCATTTTTATATTTTTAAGTTTTATTAAAATACTCAATTCAATTATCGTTATCAATTGAATAAATTAAATAAATAGAATAATTGGAATAAAAAAATTAATTACGTAAATTTTACTCTGTCCAAATCATTTTCCCGGGTTCCAGCCTTTTCTTTTGAAAGAATCCAGCTCAAGAGTAACATTACCTATGGTCACATTAAGCTGAGTCTTTATCGGAATGCGGGCATCATCATTGGAGAACCAACCTACAAATTCTCCCGAAAGTCCGAAGACACCCTCGAAATTAGCAACGCCGTTACATCTCAGGCAGTTTATATCATTGTCCGAAATAGAAATTGAGATGTCTTCATTTTTCGTAGAGAAATAATAATTAACAGAAGTTTCGGCTTCATTCATAAAAACAGGAACCAGAAAATTCTCGGATGAAAATGAGTTTAACCTCGCAAGATATAAAAGAGAAAGTCCGTCCTGAAATTTCACGTTAGAATTAAATTTTATTCTTTCATCCCTTTCTGTTTTTCCATTATTCTCCTTCTTTACATGTACAAAATTTGAATCGTAATTAAATTTGTATTCTGTAATAACAGTGCCGTCTTCTTTATGCTCGGTTGCCTTGAACCTCTTGGAGTACAGTCCATTATTTTCATAAACCATGTCGGATTCAAAAATACTGTTAAGACTGACAAAAGGAATTCCCTTGTAGGATTTCATCGTGGATACCAAAGTAAAAACCGTCTTTTCGTTTTCAGTCTTCTTACCTGTGATTTTTATATTAACTTCTCCCAGTTTTATAAAACCATAGTAGACGATATAATTCAGTTCTTCGCCTACCTCAAGTACTTTACTCTGTGAATAAGTATCGGTTAAATTAAAAAACAGGAATGCACATATTATTATAAAAATCTTTTTCATTATTTTAATATTAAACTTCCGGCTTATTTAAGAAATGCAGGCGGCTTCCATTTATCTTTTTTATATGAAATTAATTCCCATACTATATTCCCGAGCGTTGAACTAAAGTATGCCTTTACGGGCACTCTTTCTTCATCATCAGAAAGCAATATCAGAAATTCACCTTTGAAACCGAAAAATCCAGTAAAATCGCTTATTCCCTCCATCTTGATTACCGATATATCATAGTCAAATTTCTCTAACTTTATAACGGTTTTGTTTACATTAAATGAATATCGCACTGAAGATTCTTCTCCGTTCACAAAAATCGGGATATTAAAATTTTTGTTTACGAATGAATTTAATCTCGAGTCATACTGCCAGGAAAGTTCGTCCCTGTATTTGATGTCTTCCTTAATCAGGACCTGAGTATTTCTTTCAATGTTACCGTCGGTATCTTTTTTTATCTTAATGAAATTTTTGACATAATTAAATTTACAATCGGTTCTTGTTATGGATTTGTCTTTGAAACTGGTTTCATAAAATTTCTGAGAAAATAATTCATCTTGTGTATGATCAGAAAAAGAACTGAGCTCCATTTCCGATTCCATTATTTCATTAATTTTTACGAAAGGAACTTCCGGGTAGCTTTTTATTTCCAGCTTGGCGTTATAGAATAGCTTTTTGCCTTCCTTGTGTGAACCGGATAAAATAAACTTTATGTATCCAAGCTTAATGAATCCGTATGAGATTTCATACTTTAATTCCTCATTCACTTCAAGAACTTTATCCTGAGAAAAAGCTTCTGTTGCATT
>JBBRTN010000288.1:0-3732 GCA_038244395.1 Ignavibacteria bacterium | reverse complement strand
TTTCATAAATAATAATCAATTCGTCTCTAAGACGGTTAAGACCTTCCCTAAGCGGTTTTCTCCAGTCCTGGCTTGGGTTTTCGTCACTCCTTCCGCAGCCGCAATTTTCCTTCCATCTGCCGACTCCATGCGGACAGCTCCACGAAGTCCCTTCACCGTTATTCCCTTCTTTTATTTTGACTTCATATTCAGGAGAATGCGAAGCAAGATATTCGCCGAAGTTTACAACTTTAAAATCTGAACCGGGGATTAGCTCTGAGAAGAGATATGAAATTGTCCTTTCCGTATAATGTTTGTGATGCCCGAATGTTTCCCCGTCAACCGCGGCGCTCACGATAACTTCTTTCTTTGTACCTGTCAAAGGAACCTGCTCTAATCTCTGAAGCAGTCTTCTTGAATCATATATGTGGTCATCAAACGCAATATTTTTCGAAAGAGGACCGTTATAAAAAAATATATCAATATATTTTCCGGGATATTTATTTAAATAACATCTGTACGGAATTTCAGTATTAATATCTCCGCCGCTTGCATCTTTCCATTTGCCATTACCTTTTCTTACATTCGATGCCTGGGATGGATCAAGAATAATATATTTTATTCCTTCCTGTACAAGGACTTCAAGTGTCTCTTCATTGCAGGCTGTTTCGGGAAGCCATATCCCTTCGGGTTCTCTTCCAAAATGAAACTTAAAATCCTCAATTCCCCATCTTACCTGCGTGACTTTATCATTGAAATTAGCGAGAGGCATAATGATGTGATTGTAAGCCATTGCTATTGCATTGCCGTGACCATGATGAATCTCTACGCTTTTCCTGTCTGCCTCAATAATTTTTTCATATGTTTTAGGATGTTTTTTTTTAATCCAGCCTAATAGACTGGGACCGAAATCAAAGTTAAAATATTCATAATTATTGACACGTCTTATCACATTATCATGCTCATCAACAATTACGGATTCGGAATTCGGCTTATAACATTCCTGAAGAATGCGCTCGTCCCAGTCATGGAAAGGCGCGGCTGAAGGCTGTTCATCTATTTCATTGGTCCATGCATTTTCTCTCGGCGGCTGATAAAAATGAGCGTGAATACAAAGGGAAATTTTCTTATCCAATTTTACTTTCAGATAATGTATTTATAAAAACTAAATTTTATTTTTCGCAAACTAAAAATAGTAACCGAAAGATGTTAGTAAGAAAGAAGTCTTAAAAAATTTATTACTGACTCTTTAGACTAAAAAAATATTCTTAAAAAAGTTATCTTACTTCCAAAGTTTTCTAAATCAAATGAAATAAATTGAGTAAGCTCACCCGTTATCCCGTCGAAAAATTCTTTTCCATAAGATCCATTTTTGGATTTACAAGTTGTTGAATACATTTTACTCGAAGATGAAGGACATGGATACAGCAAAGTCTCAAACCAAATAAGGGTGTTCGGAGAAAAAATAAAATTTCTTGATAAGTATTTAAGATAAAACATTTTGGGAAAAGGAAAATTAGTTTTAGAAAATGGGACCGTATTCGAAGGCAATCTCTTCGGTCACAAAGAATCATCTGCAGGTGAAGTTGTTTTTAATACTTCATTAACGGGCTACCAGGAAATTTTAACAGACCCGTCTTACTTCGGTCAGATAATTATTTTTACTTATCCGCTCATAGGGAATTACGGTACGAATGAAAGCGATACCGAGTCTGAAAAAATTCAGGCAAGAGGTCTGGTAGTAGGAAACTATGAAGACGGCTGGAGTAATTTTGACGGACTTAATTCTTTGGATGAGTATCTCAGGAATAATAAAGTCCCGGGAATTTCCGGAATTGACACGAGGTCTCTGACAAAGATGATCCGAAGCGAAGGCGCCATGAGAGGACTAATCACGGGTGAAAAATTAACAGATAAAAAATTACTTGCGAAGGTTCTGGATTCCCCAAAAATGGACGGACTGGATCTTGTAAAAGAAGTAACCACAAAAAAAAATTATTTAGTCAAATCAAAAAATCCCCAATATAAAATTGCAGTATATGATTTTGGAATTAAGCAGAATATTTTAAGAGAGTTTTTGAAATATGATGTTGAATTAAAAATTTTCAACGCCGTGGCGGATTGTAAAGAAATTTTAGATTACAAACCCAATGGAATTTTTTTATCAAACGGACCCGGGGATCCTGATGCAGTAAAATACGGAATCGAAAATACAAAGAAACTTATTGAGACGAATATTCCGATGTTTGGAATTTGTCTGGGTCATCAGCTCATAGCGCTTGCTCTTAACGGCAAAACTTACAAATTAAAATTCGGTCACCGGGGAGGAAATCATCCGGTTAAGAATCATCTGAAAAACAGAATCGAGATAACCTCGCAAAATCACGGGTTTGCAGTAGATGAGAAGTCACTTGATAATGACAAAACAGAAATCACTCATACCAATCTATACGACGGGACAAACGAAGGATTCCGGCATAAAAAATTTCCAGTGATGGCAGTGCAGTATCATCCCGAAGCATCACCTGGTCCGAATGACAGCAAGTATTTATTTGATGAGTTTATGGGAATGGTGAAACGATAAATTGAATTCATTTCTCAATCTTCTTTGAATTTCAACAGCATCTTCTTTTACTTTTATTTTTCCACAAAACTCTGATGCTTTGAAAAGTTTTTTAGGTTTAATGTCTTTGACTATTTTTTCTAAATCTCTCTTCTTAGTTGTTCTTTTGATAATAAGTACCATTTCTATTTTTATATAAATTTAATCTTTTTAAATTTTCAAATCAATCGAAAGAAATTTGAGATAAATTTAAATTCCAACAACCTCAATTTCTTTTAAGCAATTTCTCTGATGTTTACGTTATCATATTGTCCACCAAGCTTAAACGTAACCTTCTTCTTTTTCCGCGCTTTTGGTTTTTTAAGATTATCAATTATCTTGTAAACCTTCTCAACCATTCCGTTCGGAAGTTTATCGATTTCTTTTTTTAAAATTTCTTTTGTGATAGTCATCTTCTTTTTGTTAAAATTAATTCTTTAATTTTTCAAATCAATCTTGAAGGAAAACTTTAATATACCTCATCATGAGTTCCAATTGTAAGCAATACTAAAATGTCCTCTTTATTCTCTTTTATTATTTCAAATATAATTCTTAAATCATAAGTAATTCTGGAAGAATATTTATTTTCCAAACTTCCTTTTAACTTATGAGTGAAGAGTGATTTATCGAAGGGATTTGAAATAAGTTTGTCCATTGCCTCATATAATTTATTTTTAAGGTATTCATCATTCCTGATTAATTTACCGGCTTTTTTTGTAAAATTATTTGTCTGTCTTGTTTTCATTTTCTATGGCTTTCATCAAAGTATTTACATCACCTTCTACATATTTACCTTCGACATATTCTTTCTCTGCTTCTCTAACTTCATTAACCAGCAACTCTCTTTTTTTTTGAGTTAATCTTTTCTGTTCAATTTCTAAAATTGATTCCTGCTCTTCAATACTCAGAGAATCAAATTTGTCTAAAATTTCATTAACTATTGTTTGCATAAGTTTTTATTTTAAGAATACCACTTAGAAATTTTCAAAATCTATCGAGGGGAGAATTGATAAATTTAAATTTCAATTACTTCAATTTCCTTTATATGAGAAAAATCTGTTACATTAACAGTCGCAATTTTTTTGATACTATTTGAGATAGCAATGCTTGCAATTTCATAGTCATGTATAATATTTCCTTTTGGTTTATAC